>JAAZXX010000374.1 GCA_014239995.1 Verrucomicrobiia bacterium | reverse complement strand
CATTCGGAAGGCCATTTCGTACTGTCCGATGCGTGTGGCGATCTCAGGGTCATCGACAATGGAATCCTTCTCCCTGTTCAATGCGTTGATGGCGTCCACGAGGCGACGTTGTTCACTGTCCTTTACCCCGGCTGGAGTCGAGACGTAATGGACAGGGTCCCCACTGGCGTTGAATTGCACACCCTGAAAATTGCTTGGCAAGAAGCCGCTGTGCCATTGTCTGGAGGAGATGGGCTGAGCCTGGCCACCCTTACCGACGGATGTGAGGACCACAAAACCCGGTAGATTCTCGGTTTCACTTCCCAGCCCATACAGCAGCCATGAACCCATACTGGGGCGTCCCGATACCGATGATCCCGTATTGATGAAGGTATGGGCTGGGTCATGGTTGATTTGTTCCGTATGAAAGGAGCGGATGATACACAACTCGTCAGCCACATCCCCAATCCTTGGAAACAGTGAGCATATTTCCTGGCCGGATTGTCCGAATTTCTGGAAGGGGTGCTGCGGACCCAGGCACTTGAGTTTCTGGCCCTGCAGTTGGGCTATTGGTTGACCCTGTGTCACCGATTCTGGCATGGGTTTGCCATCCATATCGGCCAGTTTTGGCTTATAGTCGAGTGTTTCGAGATGGGAAGGCCCCCCTGCCATGCACAGGTAAATGACGCGCTTGGCCCTAGGGGTTGCATGAAGAGGGTTGACGACGCCGGGCCAGGGGCGATCATTGAGCTCAGGCGCGTCCTTGGCTGACAGAAGCCCCTGGTTCAGGTAGTGGCCCAGTGCAAGGGATCCGATACCGACGGAGGAGCGACTCAGAAAACTGCGACGCTGGATGCCAAGTTGCAATGGATTCATGGTATGAATTCAGATCAATTAATATTAATAGCGCGTAATGGTTTCATGAAGATTGAACAGGGCTCGAGTGACTCCTGTCCACGCACCCAGTTCAGTCGGGGGACATTGTTCGCCCGCTGTATTCAATCCCACTTTTAACAATGCCAACCCACGCTCTGGTTCCTCATGATAGCTCTTGCGCATGTCCTTGAGCAGATCCTCAAGGATTTGTGTTTCACGATAGGAGGGCTCTCGAAGCGTGACCTCCTCGAAAGCAGTGCGGATACGTGCCCTGTCGGGCCCCTGAAAAGAGGTGAGTATCTGGGCGGCGTAGGTCCTGGCGGATTCGACAAAGGATGGATCGTTCAGCAGATTCAGTGATTGCAGTGGTGTGTTGGACCTGCTGCGCTGGGAGGTACACTCCTCTCGGTTGGGAGCATCGAAAGCCTTCAGCATGGGATGAAGGAAAGTGCGCTGCCAATGGGTGTAGAGGCCCCTTCGATACTGACTTGCGCCACGATCATGCTGGTAAGTGCGTTTTGGGAAGTTTAACTGTGAATAATATCCAACGGGTTGATAAGGCCTTACGCTTGGGCCTCCTACCTGGTGCACTAGCAGGCCAGAAACCTGGAGTGCCTGATCACGGATAATTTCGGCGTCAAGTCGAAATCTTGATTGACGTGCATAGAGCGTGTTGTAGGGATCCACTTGTGCAAGGTACTTGCTGGGGGTAGAGGATTGGCGATAGGTCCTGGAATTCAATATCAGGCGTACCATGTGCTTGATATCCCATTGACTCCGGACGAATTCCGATGCGAGCCAATCCAGAAGTTCAGGGTGCGTAGGTGGGGTCGCCTGTGATCCGGTATCTTCCATGATTCGCGCCAAACCGTAGCCAAAATACAGTTTCCATAGTTGATTGGCAAAGTTGCGTGCGGTCAGTGGATTGTTTTTGGAAACCAGCCAATTGGCAAGATCCATTCTCGTCAGGGCTTGGTCTTTTCGATTGATGCCCTCCACATCAAGGAATGCCGGTATGGCAGGGGATACCTCCGGGCCAGAATCATCCATCCAGTTGCCTCGTGGAAGTATACGCATGGTGCGTGGTTTGACGGACTTGGAGACCAGCATGGTTGGAATCTCGTTATCAAGCCTGTTGAGCCTTGCTTTGTTGAATGCAAGTTGCTCGCGCGCGGGATCCAGCAGTGGCGTCTTGGCATAAAAATGCTTGCTCAACTGTTTGGTTTCATCAGCAGACCGCTGCGCCCATGGAATGTTGACAAGTCGATAGATATTTCCCGTTAAGCCCGTTTCACTCAGAATCGGGTCTGAAACGGAGGTGCGTGTGATTCGGAAACGCCCCATGACATGGGCCTTGTGTGTGCTCTTGTGCTTGAGACGCACAATGAGAGTGCTTGTTTCGGGAGATTGTAATGGATGGGCCAGTGTCACGAGTAATTCACGGTCTGTTTTTTTCGAGGATCCATCGACAGCCCATCCGGTGTCATTCCTGCCATCAATGGCCCGTGAAGCTTCGAAACCTTTCTGTGCGTAGTCAGCCACCGAGTCTGCGATTTCGAGAGTTTGTTCTCCGGAGGGCGTTTTCAATGCGATCTCCAGTTCCGTGAGGACAAAATTGCCTCCGCCACGTGAGAGACTTCCCTCATCCATGGAAGGGTGCGTGAGGGCTTCCAGCCGAATGCCTGTCAGCATTTCATGGGGAGGCAGCTTCCACGCCAAGGTGAAGGTCTCCTGATCAGGTTTGGGGCCATGTGTCAGGATCGAATCATCGGCTTGCTGGATCCATTGGCTATCGTTTTCGGCTGTGATCGACTCAGGATGGATCGGTAGCCACGTCAGCAGACCCCGGTCTTTTAAATCAATCAGCGTTTTTTCCCAGTCCAGTTGGGCGTTGACAATGGCCTCTGTAGAGGTCACGAGCGTATGTTCGAGCTTCTTGATCTGTTGTTCGAGTTGTTCCTTCTCTTGTGCCTGAACATCAGTGGGAAGGGGCATTTCAGGTTCCCAATTGGAACCGCCATAAAAGCCCTTCTCCTTGAGATCTCCAAAAAAGGCAGCCATACTGTAGAAGTCACGCATGGTGTAAGGGTCAAATTTATGGTCGTGGCACTCGGCGCATGCGAGGGTAGCCCCGAGCCAGACGCCGGCGGTAGTTCGAACACGGTCTGCTGCATATTTGGCCAGGTATTCCTTGTCCTGAGCTCCTCCTTCCGCGGTGATCATGTGCAGGCGGTTAAAGCCAGAAGCAATTTTTTGCTTGCGGGTCGCTTTCGGCATGAGGTCCCCAGCAATCTGTTCACAGGTGAATTGATCAAAAGGCATGTTTTGATTGAAAGCATCAATCACGTAATCCCTGTAGGGCCAAACCGAGTAGGGCTGATCCCCATGATAACCCACCGTATCGGCGTAACGAACCAAGTCCAGCCAATGGGTGGACATTTTTTCGCCAAACCCTTCATCTGCCAGTAAGCCATCGATCATTCTCTCGTAATCCTGAGGGTTTTCTGACGCATCGAAGCGGCGCACCGTGGAAACGTCCCCGGGAAGACCTGTCACGTCCAGATGGAGTCGACGCGCCAGAGTGGCCGCGTCTGCCTCTTTTGATGGGCGCATTCCTTGAGCCTCAAGTTTTGATAGAATAAAGAAATCAATGGGATTGATGGGCCAATCGCTATCGTGAACCCGAGGGACTTCGGGAGTCTGGATGGGCTCAAAGGACCAATGAGTCTCCCAATTTGCACCTTGATCAATCCAGTTGCGAATCAGTGCCTTATCCGCTGCGCTCAGGGTTTTTCCGGAATCAGGGGGAGGCATCGTGAGGTCTGGATCAGTGGCTTCAATGCGGGTGATCAATTCGCTGCTCTCCGGGGCTCCTTCCTTAATGATCCAAACCGCGTCCCTTTGCTGCTTTGCAGCGGTCTCGTGATCAAGACGTAACTTGGCTTTTCGCTTGTTGCCGTCAGGCCCATGACATTGAAAGCAGGCATCGGAAAGCAGTGGCCTTATCTGATTTGCAAATGAAATGGTCTCGGCCTGGAGTGGTGGATTTGACAGCGAGATGAGTAAGGTGATCAGTCCAAAAGACGGAAGACCAGTTGTTGCCACAAGGTTTCTGACGGCTCGGTGTGGATATGTTTTTTTCATGTTGCGGCCTTTGAAATACGTGATCCAGCCCGCATGCCTTCGTGTGGTCTGGATACGGGACACAATCTGCCTGAAGATTTAGAGGTATTCAAGCTTGTTTGCTTGCCTCCTGAGAGTCACTTGAAGGTCGAGATATCCTTAAGGAGCAACGCAAAATGCTCATGAGGTGGCCTCAGTGGCAATACTTTGCTCAAAGGATTCCTGGGCAATGTGAATCAATTTTGATCCGGAAATGCGCATGCCCATTCGACGCCGGAAACGTCCGATTTGTCGAAGATAACTGGAAAAGTAAACTCCATTGATCATGGCTTCGATTTTTTCAAGGGATGATGCCTGCCCAAGGACTTGCAGGAGGTCCTTTTCACGTTCCAGGGAGGATGCACCAAATCGAATGGCGAGGAAATAAAGCGCTTTTGAGCGCTTGTGGCAGGTTCTCACAAGGAGGTGTTCTTCAAAAGACGGTATTGGGATTTTATTTATACTACAATACATTGAAGAAAAAGTG
>JAAZXX010000373.1 GCA_014239995.1 Verrucomicrobiia bacterium | reverse complement strand
GAGCGGGCCTGCGGCATACACGTTGTACTCCCCGATGCCGTCATGATCGATGTCCGTGAAACCGAACCTGTCGGACTGCTCATCCAGAAATTCAGGCTCTGAGAAACCATCACCTGTGTAAGCCCTGTAATCCCTTGAAGCGCCGCCTTCGCCGGAGACGGCGAAAAAGGTACCATCACCATCGATGGCAAGATTACCATCGAGAAAGGCAGTCAGCTCCCCGGAATGTCCCAGGCCCATGGTTGCAAATTCGGTGGAGCCTGAGCCCCCGAAGGCGGGACCATTGTAGCTCATGAACATTTCAAAGCGGAGGGCATGGTCGCCCTCAAGGGCCAATCCCTTGGGATAAAGGCTGACAGAGGCCTCCGACCCATTGCTGTCTGAGTTGACCATGACCTTGAGTCCCAGTGTCGTTCCTTTTTCGTCAAAGGGGTTGGGAGGGACCTGTCGTTGTTCAATCACGGCTCCCTGGGTGAGGGTATAGCTATCCTGGGTGTAGTCATGAGCGAACATTACCGTGGCATCTGGTATGCCATTGAGACTGTCGTCGAGGATGGTCCATCCCGAGGAGGTATCCTCCTCAAAGTGATCAGCAAAGACCTCCTGTCCATGCATCAAGGGCGTGGTGAGGCTGAGCAGGGCGATGGTAAGCAAGCGAAGGGCGTGTTTCATGTCAAATGGTTCCATGGACTGGATTTGAAGATTGGTGGCAGTATGCTCCCTCTTGACTGGTGAAGCAACTCCTAAGGCGAGTCTGGACCACGCCCCCGCGTCTGACAGGTTTCCAGAAAACACTTCAAGTTACCGTCGTATCACAAGGTTCTGTATTTAAGGTAAATCACTTTCAGATTTTCTCATCTTAGCTGCAGAAACAGTTTCAACCCGCTTGGTCCCCAGCTAGGGAAGCGAAATCCCGCCTGGTGTTGTCCAGGAAAACTTCAGGCACGCCTCGGAAAAAAATGCTGACAATGGGGGCTGCTCAAGGGTAGGTTACAGACATGGCAAACAACGCATCAAGGCAATCTGGAGAAAATGAGGAAGGCTTGGAAGGGAAGCATGCTGAGCACCCTCGTCCACCTGTCAAGGGTCTTGCCTCCCTCAGCGATGAAGAGCAGATGGCCCAATTTGAAGAGGCCATGAAAAACGAGGATTGGGGGCATCAGCCTTGCTGAAATGACGTGTTACCACACCCCAGCAGGTGCTGCAGATCCTTCTAGGCTGTGAACGTGGTTGGCTCTGTCCAGGTTATCGCCATGTAACTTGTCGTTTCCTTGCTGACCGAACCGAATCTTTGCCTTTGGTAACCTGCTGTTCAATGAGGGAGTCGAACAGAACCTTCCATGGTGGCCGCAGTGATCTTGGTCTCAATGGTGTATGGCACTCTCTTATCAGCGTGGTGTGGAATGGTTAACAATTTAATTGCCTGCTTCAGATAAACTAGTTAAGTTAACCTTATCCGTTCCCAAATAGCGCAAAAAAATCCACATTGATCGTCAGGATTCCTAACGATCGGGAGTGAGTGACTGAAACGAATAAACAAACTCTAATAAACCATGTGCTCTAGTGTTATTGCATCTCCCTTGAATGTTCGCAGGAAGTTTGTCCTGCATGCCTTCACACTCATTGAACTGCTGGTCGTGATTGCGATCATAGCCATCCTTGCCGGCATGCTCTTACCGGCCCTGAGCAAGGCCAAGGATAGAGCCACCGCCACCTTGTGTCGCAGTAACCTGAAGCAAATGGGTTTTGCCATCTTCATGTACGTGGATGACAATGACGGCAAGCTTCCTTACGCCTGGGGTGAAGGTCCGAACAGCTTTATTCACGATGCCAATATCAATAATTTCGAGGCCCTTTTATTCAGCTATTACGGTCGTGCCAAATTTGATGCAGGGCAACAGGGGCAGAATTTCACGAACGGCGTCTCGCAATGTCCCATTCGTTTGAAGGAGCCGCTTCAGGGTGGGAATCCATGGAGAATAAGCTATGGGATGAATCAATTTACCTCCAAGAATTTTCCCAACGCTCGAAATAAGTTTCCGCCCGCGGACACGGCCAAACTTGGCAGTGTCAGAAATCCAACCCAGACGCTGCTTGTCTCGGATCTCGCCTTTGTCAGAAATCACCCCCCCATTATCAATCTGTCGACCAATAACCTCGGATATCGCCATGGTGAACGCCACCCGAATGGGTCGGCAGTCACGCTATTCATGGACGCGCATGTGGAGGCAATCAGTCAGACTCAGACCAACGGGATCATTCTTGATTTCAAAAAGAACACCCATCCTTGATTGAGTAATCCTGAGTGCTTCTGCCATCTCCCGCTTCCTCTTGCCCTGCTTCGGTGTCACCGGTACGCATGCCTTGCGTTCAGGGATGGAAGCGAAGTTTTTCACGCTTTTTTCAATGAAAGTGTCCTCAAGAAAGCGTCGGATGGGGTGTTTGATGTGCCCCGGGTCATCTTGAATGTTTTGCGATGGATCAAAAGTCCTCGACACTTGCCCATAAGGTGGGATGGAAACTCGGTTCCGTTTTCCATCTTATTTCAGTCAATTGGTATAGGGAATTCAGGGAATTCAGGGAATTTCGACGGCAACTTTCAATACGGTCATCTCTGGAAGACATGCAGGCAAAATGCCCGTTCGGCATTTGATGTATTTGGTTGACACCATATGGGGTTATCTAACATTGTTGAGTATCCACATGAACGCTTGATATCCGAGGTGAATCACTATCGGCCATCAGGGACGATTGGGGATAAAAATAGGGATCATCTGATCATTAACAGTGAACTGTCATGAAACGATAAGTTAGCACATATGAAGAACCAAAATAAAGCAAAGCAAGACCTGCTTGAGTTGCCCAACAAGGGTGCCAGGAGGTTTGCGAAAACAAGGGCAAAGGTTTGCCTTTTGCTTGCAGGGCTGTTGCTCACACTGCCTGGCCTGAAAGCACAAGTGTCCTCCGTTGTCTTTGAGGATGATTTTTCATCCAACGAGATCAACGCAGGTAGTTACACATCGAATGCACCCTTTTTTGAAGGTGGCCAAGGCGATATTCACGCTGAACCAGGAGATGGGGTCATGCGTTTCGTCGGTGTGACCACGCAGCAATGGTGGTCGGGCGGAACGCTCAAGGTGAATGAGACTTATTCGGCGACACAGGATGCACCTGTCACGATCAGTATTGATCGTATTTCTGAAGACGGTCAGGGATCTGCTTCTCGCAGTGCACTCTGGATCCACGACGAAACTGAGAATAACTATGTTTTATTTGCAGATGTGCGTGGCGAAGGGGGTTGGCGTTACAACCGCAAGATCGGCCAGGACGGTGACGTCCCCACAGGCGGTGGCAATAATATGTCTGCCTTTGATGGGGAAGCCTACGATGATGGTGGCCTTCACAACATGAGTATCGTCGCCAACGGCTCCACCGTGCAGTTGCTTCTGGATGGAGAGCTCGGAGCTGAGGTGCCTTTCCCATTCAATAATGTGGTGTTTCAATTCGGGTCTTATGCACGCGCCGATAATGACACAGCCGACACGGCCTGGGACAATCTCAAGATTTCTACCGTGTTGACGACCACTGCTGTTTTTGCGGATGATTTTTCATCGAACACTCTGGACGCTGCCAAATATGAGGCGGCCGAACCCTTCTTCGAGGGTGGAGAGGGTGATATTCATGCCGAGGCCGGTGATGGGGTCATGCGCTTTGTCGGTACGACCACCCAGCAATGGTGGTCAGGTGGGACACTCAGGTTGAAGGAAAGCTTCAATGCCTCCAGTGACGCACCGGTAACCATATCCATTGATCGCGTCGCAGAAGACGGTCAAGGGAGTGCCTCACGCAGTGCCCTGTGGATCTATGACGAATCCGAGAGCAACTACGTGCTCTTTGCCGATGTCCGTGGAGAAGGCGGATGGCGTTATAATCGAAAGATTGGTGAGGACGGGGATGTTCCTACCGGCGGTGGTAATAATATTGCTGCCTTCAATGGGGAAGCTTTTGACGACGGGGGCCTTCACAATATGAGCATGGTGGCCAACGGTTCGACCGTTCAATTGATCTTGGATGGCGAAGTGGGTGCAGAGGTTGCCTTTCCATTCTCACCCGTTGTTTTCCACTTCGGGTCCTTCGCAAGAGCGGACAATGACACCGCCGATACCACCTGGGATAATCTGGAGGTCCTGGCTGTTCCCCAGCAGACCAACGTGGTTTTCTCGGATGACTTTTCGTCAAACGGGATTGACAGCGGCGTTTATGAGCCTGCTACCCCATTTTTTGAGGGTGGCGAAGGGGATATCCATGCCGAGCATGGGGATGGTGTCATGCGTTTTGTCGGCACCACGACCCAGCAATGGTGGTCGGGTGGTACGCTGCGGGTAGCCCAGTCATTTGAACCTTCGGGTTCGGAAACCATTACCTTGGCCATTGATCGCGTTGCGGAAGCAGGTCAGGGAAGCGCATCGCGCAGTGCCCTGTGGATCTATGATGAGACAGAGAGTAACTACGTGCTCT
>JAAZXX010000372.1 GCA_014239995.1 Verrucomicrobiia bacterium | reverse complement strand
GTTCCATTAACGAAATCAGACTACCTTAAGTTTCTGAAGGGCGGTACTTACGATAATTTTGGTGGTACCACTACTACTGTGCCTCCAAGTCCAGGCTATTTAGATGCACGGGCATCAGTGGCCAGGGGTTTGGTGATGGCACTTCCTGACGATGCCTACAGCACCAGTTCGACAACAAAAACGCTCAATGGTGAAACGAATTTGAGCGGCAAGGCTTCTGTGTTTCTGGTCAATTACATGCTAAACATAATGTATCCGGTTGACCGCGCAGAAGGAATGCTTTCAACGGATAGTAGTACTGGAATGATGCTTCCTCAGATCGAGAACTTCAAGGAACTCCATTTTACCAGTAATCCGAGTGTCTCTGAAATTGCAGGTGCGATCATGGGAGTTACTGCTCCAACGGATAATGACTCGCATGCCTTCGCGGATGGCAAGATGCGTGCTGGAAGCCTGATGGACCTCAGCAGCCTCCTGCTTGCTGAGTTTCGTGAGTTCGATGCGGATGCAATGGGAGTATCGGCATCTAACACAGCAAACATCGAGTGTTCTGTTAAGTTTTATGACGGGACAGACCGATTCGGTACTAATAATCTGTCTGCAACTATCTTGAAGGTCGATTCGAGCACAGGTGAATTTGAAAGCTCTACATTCACTGCATCGACGTCTGATTCGGGGGCCACACGCAATTACACTGCGACTAGCATAACAAAAGACCAGGAATATGTCCTCCGCTTCAAGATGAGTAACTACACCAATGATTTACCAGAGATCTTTTTCTACGTTGATGGTTTTGAAACAAGCATGAATGTCTGCGGGCCTGATGGATATGTGATTGGTCCGGACATGGAGGACAAACCTGTTCCAGGAATGGGAATCATGGCTGGAACAAGCACCAGTGATGCAGAAGGCATTGACTTCAGTAACTTCAGCGAACCAGGTAAAATCACGCTTCTCTTCCCGTCTGATGAAACGGCTGGAAATGGAACCCGTGACCTGATGCTCACTAAATCTGGAAGCACCTTTACTGTTGCCACCGGAGCAAACATGTCACTGGACTTGCTGGATAAAAACGGGATTCATTCCCTGATGGGGCAGACCCTGACTTCATATATTAGCGGGTTCAGTGCAGAAACTGTAACAATTTGCTCCAGTGGATGTAATATCCCCCCTGGTACTTATGGCGGGTTGGATGACAAATTGGCCATCCTCAAAGTCAGTGATTCCGAATACTGGCTGCTTGAGTTCCGTTTTCTCGATACCACCATGGGTTTCATGGACCTGGGTTTTGCCAAGATCAATGCCCAGGGCCGGGCTGAGTTCCCGGATGCCGGTTTCGAACAGGGCCCGGTCGATATGGCCAAGACCAACGTGATCCAACACACCCACCTCATGTTCGGCGAAGGATATAAACTGAGCGACAACTCTATGCAATTTCCTTTTAACATGGAAGGTAATGTCAATTCAAGCATGGGATCCGATTTCCGTTACTCCGGGAAATACTTCAAACAGAAAATTTCCCTCATGAGTGACATGGATTCCAACAACTTCTGGCAGGATGCATCAAGTATTCCGGTCAGGCTTGACGGAACACATAAGGATTCTAATGGTGATGTAGATATTCGTTTCAGAAGATTAACATACAAGAAATCCACTAGAACCTATGAACTGGATAATTCAAGTTCCACCTCGGTAAAGGATCTGGAGCACAACGATCTTTTAGCCGTATTCCCGGGATGTACAGAGACTCTGGCATCTAATGATGACTGTCCTCCACCAACACACCTGATACGTGTAGTCCGCTTCGATACGACCAGTCTTCAGGCCAACATGGGTATCGAACTGGAGATCGCCAAAATTGAAGAGTCCCCAGCGGATGAACGGAACAACGTTGTTAAATTTTTATCAAGCACCGTTTCTGCATCGGACAAGTATCCGGCTCTTAGCATGAACAGCAAGACGGTCGGTTATGTCTATGATGGGGACTACGATGGTGTTCCTTACATCATGGATCCCAACGACGATGACCCGAACCAACCGGGCAGCGGCGGTGGTCCGAGTGGAGGAACTGCCGGTGATGCGGGTATGATGGAGGGAACCTTCGGAGGCCAGGGTGTCAGCCTGATGCTTCGCAATAAATACGGTTATGCCACTTCCGGAAGCACCAAGCTGGATGGGGACGATTGGGACAACGAGGCTCCATCACGGAGTGTGATGATCGTTCTCGATGGGTTCTGGCCGGATGAGATCAAAAGCTTCAAAGTGGGTAACGAGGATCTCTCGATGAGCGGGATGCAGATTTTTACCTGCAGCAAGGCCACTTTTGATGCCTATGGCGGGTTCAGCGAAGCGGCCACCTGTACTGCTGATAATTCGACAGCAAAGGGGGTTACGATCAGTAAAAAAATGGTAACCGAAGGCAAGATGGTCTTCTCCTTGGAACTTGGGGCTTCTCTCTTTAAATCCGGAAAAGCCCTGGACATCTCTTCAGATCCAAAGAAGTCCAAATTTAAGTATAAGCTGAAATTCAGGGAGCCGACCGATTATGCCGGCAATCCATTTATGTGTGGATCCACGGCATGTCCTGCTATGCCTCCAATGGAAGGAGAGGTCAAGATACGCTTCCCGAAAGCTGACGACACTAACAAAGATTATGGTGTCGGGCCTTTTGAGGGAGTCAAGGTCGACGATGGTGCCAGCAATGACGAAGTAAATGTTCGTGATGTTTCCAAGCTGGATTCCCAGCAGGATATCACCATTTCGGCATCCAAGGTAAGCAACGCGACTGACTACCTGCTTCATGTTTATTGTGCAGGGACAGAGACTTCGACCATGTACGAACCTCCATTCGAGTGGGAGTTGCGCCTGTCAAACGCCGCAAGTGCTCCAAGTTGGTCGATTCCGCGTAATACCATCTGGGGTGGACGGTCCTGTGATTTCCGACTGATTGCCTTTGGAGAAGACACAGTAGGTAACCCAATCGGATCAACCATCTATAAATTCACAGACACCCTGAAAGGCGGTGGTGGTGGAATGGGTGGCCCGATGATGGACCTCAATGTCATGATTGATTCATCGAACCTCTTTGTATGCTACGACACCAGCACAAAATCAGTCAGTTCCCAAGGAAGTTCCTGTTCAGGTACGCATCTGTGGACCTCAACACTTGGGTCTACACTGGTACTGAGTGGTGGGACATCTGGAAGTATCGAAACCCATGACGAAGTAATCAGACTGACGGAGGGGGATATTGATGCCTCCAGTTCAGCTCAGACCGTGAAAGTCGATTGGGTCTCCGGTTCCAGTACACCGACCTGTGGAATCATATCGAACGGGGACTTCTACAAGGACCACTTTGAGTGTACATCGGATTCCGGCACAGTCACTCTGCTGTCCATGGATACCAGTGGAGATATTAGCTTCGGTACAGGTATTTCTTACCGCAAGGGCGACAACCTAACCGAATCCTGGAGCCATGGACCGAGGAAGGCCAAGCTCAAGGACACCGACAACAACACCTACAAGGTCAAAATCGACAGGTGGGGTGAAACCGGTCGTGCCTTTGTCGAGGTCGAATTCGCAAAAAGATCCTCCACTGCAGGCTTCACCAACGGGCAGTTCTTCGAACTCAAGGTCGGCGATCAGCCGATCGGCTTCGATGTACGCTATGTCAACTCTTCAGAGGCCGAGTTGGGCTACTGGCTCATGGCAGAGCAGAAAACCGTTACTGATGGTAATTTTGTGATGGATGGGGTAACCGTCTGGTCTAAATCAGGAAATACCATCACTTTTACGGATAATGTCAGTGTCTGGGATCCACAGAAGATGAATACGGTGACCAGTGCTGATATCAGCAGTGATGGTCACTACAACTTCGACATCACCATCTCTGCGTCGAGCACGTCCTATATGGTCTGGATCGATGTACAAAACGGGTGGACCGTCGGTTTCGAAAAGATGCAGTTTGTGGCCTCAACAGGTGGAGGCATGGCTGATGGAGACATGGGCGGCGGCGGAATGGGAGGTGGAAACCTCTTATCCAACTGGGTTCCTGCCGATGAATACATCTGTACAGATGGGATGGGTTTCTGGAATCAGCCGAATACCTGTGGAAGTCCTGCGGTTCAGTTCTTGTACCTGAACAAAACGAACTCGACACTCGTACTTGGATCAGATTTTGCGCTTACCAAGAACGACGACAAAGCTGATGATGGAGGTGGTTCCTACGCCTTTGATAACAGTAGTACGGCCGGTATACGGACGATCACCAGTTATCAGTGGCAGGACGCCTTCTACCGTTTCAAGCGGACGTCCACCAACCAGACCTTTGATGTCAAAACCTGGAGTGCAGATTACTGGGATAGTAACAACAGCGGTTCGGATAGTTTCCAGGGCATGATGATCGATATCATGCCTGGTGCAGACCAGTTCACTCATCAAACGGACGGAGATGGAGGTGGTGGAGACCACCAAGCTGGTGCATCCGTCTCGGAGACACCCACGCTCTGGGCGAAGGCTGATTGCTCAACTCACCCTAACTATC
>JAAZXX010000371.1 GCA_014239995.1 Verrucomicrobiia bacterium | reverse complement strand
GCAAGTCATATGGTGAAACTTTTTTCTCCATCAGCAAGCTCCATTCAGGAATATTTTTTGAGACAGCATTCCAGTATTCTGCTGCCATGTTTTGTGATTCTGGAGGAATTGTTTTTGTTTTTAATTTCATCCTGATCTACCGCGGCTTGTCCAAGGGGATCGAGTGGTTCTGCAAATTTGCCATGCCGCTCCTCGTCCTGCTGGCCGTGATCATCGCCGCACGTGTCCTCACATTGGGCGCACCTCTGGCGGATGCACCAGATCAGAATATCATGAATGGTCTGGCCTACATGTGGAACCCTGGGAATCTGATCGACAAACTAAAAAACCCGGAACTGTGGCTTGCCGCAGCGGGACAGATCTTCTTTTCCCTCTCGGTCGGATTCGGGGTCATCATCGTCTACGCAAGTTATCTCAAAAAGGGGGATGATGTGGTCTTGAGCGGCCTCAGTGCCACAAGCGCCAACGAGTTTTGCGAAGTTGCCTTGGGTGGCATGATCACCATTCCTGCCGCCTACATGTTCCTAGGTGCCGCAGGCATTGTCGGACAAGGCACCTTCGCGCTGGGTTTCAAGGTCCTGCCCCTTGTGTTCGCCAACATGCCGGCAGGAGTGGTTTTTGGTTCGATCTTTTTCATCCTTCTCTTTCTGGCAGCAGTCACCAGTTCCCTTTCAATGCTTCAACCTGGCATTGCATTCCTGGAGGAAAGCACAGGAATGCAGCGTAAGCAGTCCGTTGCCACTCTCGGTCTGATCACCGGCCTGGGGTGTCTCTTTGTGGTATGGTTCAGCAAGGATATGAAGGCGCTGGACACCCTGGACTTCTGGGTGGGCACTTTCGCGCTTTTTGTACTCGCAACCATTCAGATCATTATCTTTGGCTGGGTCATCGGGATTGACAAGGGCTGGAAGGAAATGCACCGGGGAGCTGAAATCAAGATCCCCTCCTTCTACAAGGTCATCATCAAGTATCTTTGCCCACTCTTCCTCCTTGTTATTTTCGGCATGTGGGTCATGACCAATGTTTTTGGACTGAACCTTCAGACCGGTGAGTTTAAGCTCACAGGCTATGTACTGGATCTGGTGGGATCTGAAGAACAACCTGCCAGTGCTGCCGCCCGTATGAGTATCGCACTCATCCTCGCGGTGATCGGGTTCATGTGCCTGCTCGCCAGCAAAGCTGGCAAGCGTTGGCAACAAAAGGAAACGGAAAACAAGGAGATATCCATATGACAATATGCATGCTGGCAGCAACGGGCCTCACTACGGGAGGATGGTTCATGATGGTTCTTTCAGTGGGATCCGTCACCACACTGTTTTGCACCTGTCTATACAAGGTGATCAAAGGCCCCAAGCCACCTCGACACTGAACTATACCTCCAGCCATTTTACGTGGAGCCAGAGGCCGGTCATTGCCCCCACTCTTTGATTCCCGCACATACATCCCAGGCAGCTTGTATCCCTTGGTCAGACCTAGGGGACGGTCACGAGGCGTACGAAAAGCCGGGGTGTATCGATGGGCATGGGAAGTTCAACCAGTAGCAATCGATCCTCAAGAAGACTCCGTACCGACCAGGTCGTTTCCCAGTTTCCTTCCCCAAGCTCATTCGTAAGTTCAATCCGGTAACCACGTTCTTTTTTTGCCGGAAATCCAATGAGCATACCCTTGTCAGTGTATTCAACGTGCAAGACAAAGGTATCCTGGACATCCCAGGGATCGGTACTTGCAAGGTATTCGTTCAGATTGCTGGCACCATCCCCATCAGCATCATCAAGGACCTGATCTCGAAGCAATGGATCGAACCCGTTGGCCAATTCCCATAGATCCGGAAGACCGTCACCGTCACCATCCAGCCTGTTCATGTATCCCGGGCTGCTTGAGGCATGAAAATCAAAATACCCCTCACTTCCATCCGGCCACCTTCCCTGTGAAACGCCTTTGACCTGCACATCGAAGTTCACCCGGTTGATCACCCTGTTCTCAGGGTCGCTGAGCAGTAAATATTCACCTTCACTCGAGAGTTTGAAGGCAACTTCCCTTGCTCTATTTCCTTTTCCATCTGCACGCATCAGGAGGTAAGCGGCACTACCAGTTCCCAGGTAGGACAAGGCGGGAAAGACATGTTTAGAGATATCCAGGGGATCATCTGACAACTGCAGTCCCTCCAGGGGTATAGGTCGTTCGGAGGGATTGAACAATTCAAACCAGTCGGCACCCGACTCGGGGTTGGCCATCCACTCGTTGATTCGAATCGCCGATGGTTCCCCTTGGATAACGGGGATATTTTTCCCACCCGGACTGGGTTCCGTAAGGGTCCATTGCATCGACTGGGAATCCCGCCCAATGGTAAAACCCGGCACCTGCACGCCAAAATCCACAAGGTCCAACAATCCCCCCCCACGCGCAGGAGTATCATGCATCCACAATTGATCACCCCCGGATTTAAGACTGAAACCCGTATTCTGTCCCGACGGTTTTCTTGATCCATCCATCCAGACAATACCATAGCCAAGGGGTGGCAGGGTGATTCCTGGAGGAAAGGACCACTTGAATGGATTGTCGAGGTCGTCGCTCAAGGAGATTCCCTCAAGATGGACAGGCTTACTTGTTGGATTCCATAATTCCAACCAATCGGCAAAGGTCGTTTCAGGCCCCTGCTGTGTTCTGTTGTCCGCAGCAATCTCGTGAAAAACAGGGGCCCCATTCACTGTCCCTGCTTCCACGTCCTGGAGACCCGGTGTGGGAGGGACCTGCACCACTCTTCGAGCAGGTGGATCGGATCGATGAAAACTCATGCCTGCCCTTGGATTGGCATACCAAAACCGATCCACCGTGTTGCCAGCCAGATCCACCAGGCTCCATAAGTCCATCTCCAGGTCAAGTCGCTGCGGCAGGTCCCGGGCATCGCTCCCCGGTTCCATTACCCTGCGCTCACCGGGCCCCATGAAAGTAAGGCCAGGTAGACGCAGTCGCGGTGAACCAAGGTGAGGTTCCCTTCCAAGGGTCCACCAGGACAAATCCACGGGTAAATTCCCATGATGCGTAAGTTCAATGAAACCCTCCTTCTGCTGGTCATTTCCCTGGGGACTCCACTCGCTGAGTTCCACCCCATCGGCGGGTCCCATGAGCGCCAAACGGTTGATATCACCAGGGGATGGGAGGTTGAGAGACCATTCCCCTGCAGGCCCTCGCCCAATGGACCAGCCTTGAGCCTGCCATCCGAAATCAACGCTATCGACCTGCTCGAGCGTATTGCCGAAGCTACGGTAAAGGTGAATGCTTTCACCACGCTTGCTGAGCCTGAATGGAAGTATGGAAACATGGGCCAAAAGCTCTTCCAGATCGCCAAGGAGCAAGCGTTGACCAGGATCAATGGTCGCCTGGTCTGAAAACACATAACGCATGGGATCCATCGGGTCATCTGTGATGGAGTAGCCCTTCAAGGAGTGAGGCATGTTTCCCAGGTTGACAAGTTCGATAAACTCGCCACCCCCAGTCAAGCTGGGTTGGGGATGGGCAAGGACTTCACTGAACCTGACAGGGGAGGCCGTCGCCAGGGTCTGCCAGTGAGTCTTTAAGCGATCCCGTTCATCCAAAAGCCATACACCTGCCGCGTTTTGAACTACAAGCTCAAGCCGATGTATCCCGTCCTTGAGCACCGGAACGGAGATGGGTTCACTCACTGGACGCGGAAAACTCCACTTGCCCGCGTCCATCCGGTATTGAAAAGCGACGATCCCCGGCCCCCCAACATCCAGTTCCATGGGGTAACCCGGCAGGACGGTCCATGGAGTTCCCTTGAGCAGTGCACCACCGGGAATATCGGCACCTGGATTGCAGCCAAGTGGCCCCAAGCCACGCACCTGTGAATGTGGAAGCAATCTGAAATCCCTGGCGTTCCTGTCAACAAAACCCGGAGGAAGGATGTCATTTGTACCAAGTACAAGATCCCATGACTCAGGCAAGATGCAATGACGGACGCTGAGTTGAAAATCCGGACGCAAGGCCATGACATCATCGTAGGCATGCAACACCCGTTTCGCATCGATGATATTGCCCTCCAGTGTCAAGGCATTGGGAGGGTGGGTCTGGCGGGAGCTTTCCTGCAGACTGACAGTGGCCAGGCGGGCCCCAACAAAAGTATTGTGCCCCACATACGCAGTAGACCATTCCTTGAGGAGTATATCATGGTCGTTATCAACAAAGATATTACGTACCACGGTGATATTGGAGGGAACACCATCGTAGATTCCAGTGGCTATCGCGTGGGATTCACTGTCGCTGGAATTGTTCTTGTGAAACCCCATGAACACATTGCCCTCGATATAGGCATCGCTCCCGTCGAGGTCCAAACCGTCATCCGAGCCACCCAGAAAGCGATTATTCAGAAATTGTGGAACCGGGCCAGGTAGATGACCACCTGTAAAATCAATAATATCGGCATAGCCGGTGGTGCTGCCAAATTCACAATCTTCAACAATCCAGTAACCTTCTTCGGGGATGCCGATCCCACCGATTGGCTCCCCCTGGGTAACGTTTGGGAAGACACATC
>JAAZXX010000370.1 GCA_014239995.1 Verrucomicrobiia bacterium | reverse complement strand
AAACGGTAGCGCCTCGGGGCGAAGGCGTCAACAATCGCGATGGCAATTTTTCGGTCCGTCTCAGCGTCTTATACCGAGGCACGGCGAAGTTACCAGCGCGCTAGAGCGGAACCCCAGACAAAACCACCACCGATGGCCTCCATCAGGACCAGGTCGCCGCTCTTGATTCGACCATCTTCAATGGCTTCGACCAGCGCCAGGGGGATGGGACCGGCGTGTCCCTTGGAATCCACCGGATCGAGGATGCCGTGACGGTGGAGGTCTCCAACCGTGACACCGACGGTTTTGTGGTGGTCGATGGTCTGCAGTTTTTGGCAGAACCCAGGGATTGACACCCTCAGGCGCTCCAAAGGCATGGATGCGCGCACCCATCATCAGGGCTGGCAGGAACCTGCTGTCCCATGGCGGTATGTCGTCACCACTTGTTTCCATGGATGAATCCCACCGATTGAAAAGGATTTCATGGGACCGGTGCGGATGCGGCTCATTTACCCTGGCGCTGTATTTGAAACTTGCAAAAAGAGCCACGATCCCTACCTATTCGATGCCATGCCCATGAACCCGTATTTCCTGCCGCGCCCATGTGTTTCCTCTCGGCAACCAGGATCCTTTCTGCACTGGCTTGTTTTTTTTGCCTGGTTGATGAGCCTCACAGGTGCCTTGATCGGCGAAGGCGTCAAGGTAGGGACGGCTGCCCTGCACCTGGAGGCTGATGACGCCATGGAGATTGCCGGGGGTATTCACCCCGGAACAGCCCGCGGACAGGAGGGGGACCTGCGTGCGGTGGCGATCGTGCTGGAAAAGGACGGCGTTGAACTGGCGATCGTGACACTCGACATCCTCATGATCACCCGGGAGGTCCTGGATCTTGCCGTGCAGGACATCGAACGGTCCACGGGCATTCCAGGGTCCCATGTGCTCATCAACTGCACCCACACGCACCATGCTCCCAGCACCATGCGCGTCCATGGGTACGAACCCGATCCTGTTTTTACCCAGCGGGTAAAAAGAGCCGTGGTGCGCGCCGTGCAGCAGGCGCAGACCCGACGATCGCGTGAGGCATGTGATTTTTACTTTCACCTGGGACAAGCAGCAAGCGTGGGACAGAACAGCCGTCAGTTGCTTTCTGACGGATCCATTTACTGGATCGGGCGTCGCGACTTCGTAAGGCCCACCGGACCCTTCGACCCGGAGTTGCCGGTCCTGGCGTTTCGCAGCCGGGGGCAGGGTGGGGAGCCCGGTCCCCTGCAGGCGGTGCTGTTCAATCATTCCACCCACACGATAGGTACGGTCAAGGCCGGTGTGCGGTCCCCTTCCTTTTACGGCCTGGCGGGGCAGCGCCTGGAGGACGAACTGGGTGGGGTTTTCAGTTTCATCCAGGGAGCGTCTGGTTCCACCCATAACCTGACGCTTTCCTGTGCCGATGCCACCGAGCGGATCACGGATGCGCTGAGGCAGGCCCTTGAAAGATCCGAACCCCGCCCCGTGAGAAGCCTCCTTTCCATGAAACGGCCGTTCACCTATCGTGTGCGTCACTTTGATGAAGCAAAAGAGCAGGCCGCCGTGGATGGCTATTGTAAGAAATGGGTGGGTCCCTACGGAGCCAGGGTGGTTCCGGTCTTCCAGGAAATGCGCCGTCAGCTTGCACCCTTGCAAGGGCAACAACGGGAAACATGGATCCAGGCCATGGTGGTTGGTGATGTGGCCATCGTGGGGGTTCCAGCCGAGTTTTTTACCCGCCTGGGACTGGACATCAAAAACCGCTCTCCCTATCGCTACACCTACATCGCCGAGTTGGCCAACGACTGGATTGGTTATCTTCCCGACCGGGAGGCCCACCAACTGGGTGGATACCAGGTGTGGACCGGTTATCACAGTTACTGTGAACCAGGCACCGGGGAGCGTGTCGTCGACGAGGTCATCGAACTATTGCAGGAAGCCCACCGAGTGCAGGAAGGCACGTCAGGCGACGGGCGATGAACCAGGCGAGGCATGTTGCTGCCTGTTCCAGAAGGAACAGGGGGCCCCGCCGCTCCCCACCACCTGCTGCGTCTCCTTTGTTTTCAGGGCGCGGTTTTTTGCTGGGTTTGAGCCATCTACCCTTGATTGCGCAGGCAATACGGCATAAAAACAGATGATATGCGTTTACAGGGAGACACCCTTCCCAAGCGGCCTCCCATTGCCTATTGTCATTTCAACCCATCGTTCGCCGAATGTATTCCCTAGCCCATGCCTGCCGGCACTCCCTTCAAACATGCCTGCTCACGTTGACCTGTGGCCTGATCGCCGTGTTCCCTGTCGACCTGGACGGGGAGGATTGGCCTGTCTACCAGCACGACAACTACCGGAGCGCCACGACCTCGGAACATCTCCAGGCGGGATTGCTTGAGCCCGCATGGTCCTGGGAGTCTCCTCATCCCCCCCACCCGGCATGGTCAGGTCCCGCCAAGTGGGATGCCTATGCCGGTATCCGCGGCCTGCGGTCGATGCGCAACTATGATCCCGTGTTTCATGTCGTGGTGGCCTCGGGAAAGGTTTTCTTCGGCTCCACCGTGGATGACTCGGTGAGATGCCTGGACGCACGCACGGAGCAGGTGCGCTGGATATTCCACACCGAGGGTCCCATCCGTATCGCGCCCACCTATCATGATAAACGCCTTTATTTCGGCTCGGACGATGGCGTGGTGCGTTGCCTGGATGCCGAACAGGGGCAACTGATCTGGTCTTTCCGGCCCAAGCCGCTGGAACGCCTGATCCTGAACAACGGACGCCTGATTCCCTTCTGGCCTGTCCGTACCGGTGTCCTCGTGCGGGATGGCACAGCTTACTTTGCCGCCAGTCTCCTTCCATGGAAGGCCTCCTACCTGTGTGCGATTGATGCAGAGACGGGGAAGCCTGCAGGAGACGGGCATTTCGTCAGGCAGATCGACAGTGCCAGTTTTGAGGGTGCCCTGCTGGCCTCCGAGGATCAACTGGTGGCACCGCAGGGAAGGGTGTCTCCCCTGATCTATCAGCGCAGCAACGGGACGCTGATTGGTGGGCTCAAGGGGGGAGGCGGTTGTTTCGTCATGTTGACCCCTGAAGACGGCATCCTGCATGGTCCCGGCAATAAAACCGGATGGATCACCGACAGCAAGCGCCAGGATCGAAGCACCTACGCCACCTACAAGGACGGTAACGCCATGGTGGTGGATGGCAACACCGCCTACCTGCTGACGGACACCACCCTGGCGGCGGTGGATCGTTCCAGGAAAAAGGCACTGTGGCGTCATCAGGGAGCTTTTCCATACAGCCTGGCCAAGGCCGGACCTCATCTCTACGCGGGTGGACTGGACACCCTGGCGGCCTTCGATGCCGGGGACGGTACGCCCGTCTGGCAAACGGATCTTGCCGGTCGTGTGCATGGCCTTGCCATTGCCAACGGCGCCCTCTTCGCGAGCACCGATCAGGGGGGGATTCATTGTTTCCGGGCCACCGCCAGCCAGCCCTATGCCGCTCCATCCCAAGGCGGCGGGGAGGTGTCCTCGGAAAATCATCCGCTCGCCCCGCTCGCGCCGGTGGATGACAAGGCCCTGGCCAGTCGCTGGGTGTTCCAGGAGAACTTGCGCCAGGGCGTGACCATGCGCAATCTTGCCGGAGGCAACACCGCCAAATTGACGGGTGCAGCCACCCTGGAGCGTGTGGCAGATCGACAGGTGCTCCTGCTGGACGGCTCGACCAGTGCGGTCGTCAAGGGGGACCTTTCCATTCCGGAACTGCCCGTGGAGGCATTCACCGCGGAGGCCTGGGTGCGGGTGGACGAGGCGCATGCCTGGGGGGGCATCATCGGGGTCATCCAGGACAACGGTGCCTACGAGAAAGGCTGGTTGCTTGGTTTCGTGGATCAACGCTTCAGTTTTGCCCTCAACGGGCAGGGTGGGGATGATCGCCTGAAGTACATGACCGCCGAGCAGGCCTTCGTGCCAAGGCAGTGGTATCATCTCGCCGCCACCTATGACGGGGCCAGGATGCAACTGCATGTCAATGGAGAACGCGCCGCCTCCTCGGATGCACAGAGCGGTGCCATCCAGTATCCGCCCCACGGTTTCTATGAGATGGGTGCCTATCATGATGAAAATGAACATCATTTCACCAAGGGCATGCTGCATGAAACCCGTGTCTACCATCGCGTATTGTCCGAGAGTGAAATCAAGCGCCACGCCCTTGAGGCCAAGTTTCCACTGCCTGAACCACCTGCACCGGAACTCGAGCTGGCATCGGGTCCCACGCTTGAATTCATCTCCCGGTCCGAGGCTGAAATATGGTGGGAAACACGGCACCCCAGCCCCACCAGGCTCACCCTGGAAGGCCCCGGGGAGGAGCCGCGGGAATACCGTGATGCGGGCGGGAAGACCGAACACCGCATCATCGTTCAGGGACTGCAGCACAACCGTGTGTATCACTTTGAACTCGAGGTGATCGGGCCCGATGGAAAACCGGGGAAGACACGTGCCTTTGAGTGTGACACCCTCTTCAACTTTGCCGTGTCCCCGGTGTCACCCCTGGAGACGCT
>JAAZXX010000036.1 GCA_014239995.1 Verrucomicrobiia bacterium | reverse complement strand
GAGGTTGATGCGTGCACGGGAGCAGAGCATACGCAGTATCAGCGACTCTGCGGTCATTTCCAGGCTGAAGACCCCGACAGCTTCCTTTTGTTCCAGTGCAACATGCTCTGCAATATTCATTGCCAGCGAAGTCTTTCCCATGCTTGGACGGGCGGCAATGACTACCATTTCACCCGGGTGAAGACCATGTGTCATTTTGTCAAGGTCGTGGAATCCTGAAGACAAGCCCGTCAGCATCCCCTGATTCTTGTGGTATGTCTCCAGCGTGCTGATGGCATCCCTCACCAGGGCCTTGATGGATTTGTCCTCGTTTTCGGAGCGTTCCTCGCTGATGGCCAAGACGTCCCGCTCGACTGTGTCAAGCAGAGCGTCCACGTTGTCCTGCTCTTCGTAGACGCGCCCCACGATCTCCGTGCAGGTGTGCAACATTTTACGCAGCACATATTTTTCACGGACGATATCCAGATAATAAGGCAGATTCAGGCCTGATGGAGCCTTGTCCATCAGGTCGTTGAGATAAGGAAGTCCCCCCACGTTCTGGAGTTGCTGGCGATCCCTTAGACTTTGTGAAAGTGTGAAAATATCGATGGGTTGCTTTTTGTCGAAAAGTTCGGCAAGTAATTCGTAAAGAACTCGATGCCTCAAATCATAAAAGACTTCAGAACCCGATTTGAACTTCTCGATACAAACACCCATGTTCTCGTTAGGATTGAGAACCACACACCCCAGGACGCCCTGTTCAGCCTCAATAGAGTGGGGAGGTAAACGATCCAGTGGGTTGACCTCGTTGCTCTTGCGGCTTTTAATCTTGCTATGTTTCAGATCTGCTTTTTCAGGTGTTGGTTCCATGGTTGCATTTTTTGACACGTGCTTTAGATCAAAGGGCAAAGCCGATTTCTTGGCAATCAAGAGTTCTTCCAATGGTTATGCGCATCTTATTCACAATACCGTCAGAAGTTTTGAGTGTCCCTCGGGTTTCATTTCATCAAGGGCGTTTCTTCCTCCTGGCTTGCCTCAGCATGCCCGAATTCAACTTGTGTCGTCCACACAGCGTCATTAAAGTTCAACCATGATGAAAATCATCCATTGCTCACCACCCATGGCGCATTCTGTTTTTGCGCTCGCAAGCCTCCTTACGTGCCTTAGCCAGATTGGCGCTCAGTATGTGGAGGCGGATGACTGGTTGGATTGGCGTGGATCGCAGCGCAGCAATGATACCTCTGAGATGGCATTTCCACTTCAATGGTCAGCCAACGAGCATATTCGATGGAAAGCCAAGTTGCCGGATCGTGGAAATAGTTCTCCCATCGTTGTCAATGGAAAAGTCATCATAACGCAGGCTGTAGAAAATGAAAAACGACGTACCACCATGGCCTTTGACCGGAATAATGGTACCTTACTTTGGCAACAAGGAGCCTTCTACGATAAAGAGGAATCCACGCACCCGCAAAATCCCTATTGTGCGGCATCCCCATGTTCTGATGGTGAACGTATTATTTCAACATACGGATCAGCAGGGGTCCATGCCTATGGCATGAACGGGGACTTGCTGTGGCATCGAGACCTGGGTCCCCAGGTCCACACGTGGGGAAATGCGTCTTCCCCGGTCCTGTATCATGAGCTTTGCATCCTGTATCATGGTCCAGGTCCCCATGCGGCCATCTACGCCTTGGACAAGCAAACGGGAAAGACAGTCTGGAAGTATGATGAGCCGAGGGTGGATCAAACAGGGCGAACGGATGGCTTTCGAGGGAATGAAAATGGTATCACCGGATCATTCAGCACGCCGTTGCCATTCGTGCACGATGGAAGGCCTGAATTGATCATGAGTTTTCCAAACACCATGGTCTCATTTGAACCGGAAACAGGCATGAAGATCTGGTGGGCTTCTGGGCTCAATCCACTTGTCTACACCTCGGTCATTGTGGGAGACGGTGTTGCTGTCGGAGTGGGTGGTTACAAGGGGTCCTCCATGGCGGTTCGTCTGGGTGGACGTGGAGACGTTATCAGGTCCCATCGTCTTTGGCAGAATACACGGGATGGAGACAGTGTCGGATCTGGTGTTGTTTATCAGGGGCATGTCTATTTGCTCAACACCAGTGGCATTGCCAAGTGCATGACGTTACAGACAGGAAAGGTTCTATGGGAGGAGCGTGTGCGTGGAGAGGGGCGCAAATCCTCCTCTTGGTCAACGATGATCCGAAGTGGTGATCGACTCTACTGCCTCAACCAATCCTCCGAGATGCTGGTTCTCCAAGCCAGTCCTGTATTCAAACTTCTGTCTATCAATCCTCTCGACAGGGCCATGTGCAATGCGACGCAGGCCATGTCAGAGGGTGAAATATTCATTCGAACGTGGAATCACCTTTGGTGTGTGAGTGAGCGTAAGGATTTGACCTTGAAATAACCCCTGCTGGGCGACAAGGCTCCCTGCACACGTTTGGATTTCTCTCCCTGGAGATGGCTGCTTCGCGGCCTTGCCGTGAGCATAGGATGTCTCGTAAAAAGCCGCTGCCTATTGCTTTGTCCTCAGCATTGGTTTCCTTTTTTCTGTGTTCAGGAAACGATTTGATATTTTCATGCTGGCTCGGCATAAGTAAGCAGAATGCACCATTTTAAATACTCCAAAGGCGAACTTCACTGCGAAGGTGTTCCAATCGGCGACCTTGTTGAGGAGCACGGTAGCCCCCTTTACGTCTATTCCAGGCAGACTTTGCTGGATCATTTTTCCCGGCTTGACAAGGCTTTGACGGATCTGGATCACATGATCTGTTACGCAGTGAAAGCCAATTCCAATCTTGCTGTTCTCAACACCTTGGCAAGCCAGTCGAGCGGGTTTGATGTCGTGAGCGAGGGTGAACTGATGCGGGTTTTGTCGGCCGGTGGCAGGGCAGGGCAATGTGTGTTCGCGGGTGTTGGCAAGACAGAGCAGGAAATTGAGTTTGCTTTGCGCAAGGGTATTTATGCCATTAATGCAGAGAGCATACCAGAGCTGGAACGTATCGATCGGGTAGCTGCCCGCTTGAAGCGGAAAGCTCCCGTATCGTTGCGAGTGAACCCCAACGTGGATGCCAAGACCCATGCCAAAATCACCACGGGGACCTATGAAAATAAATTTGGCGTTCCTTACGAGGAAATCGAGGGACTCTATGCCCGCATGTCCCGCATGAAACATCTTTCCATCCGTGGGGTGCAGATGCACATCGGTTCCCAATTAACTCAGGTCAAGCCATTCGTGGATGCCGTGCGCAAGATGGTTCCATTGGTGCGCAACCTAAAGGAAGCTCACGCGTTGGAATCCTTCAGTATTGGTGGGGGGATTGGCATCGTTTACGATCCCGCACTGGCCAGTGGTTCTGCGAAATGGTGGAAACGTGAGGAAGCGAAAGGCATCCTGACGCCCGAACTCTACGCCCAGAAACTGGTACCTCTTCTTAAACCGTTGGGTCTTCGCATTTTATTGGAGCCCGGGCGTTTCATCGCCGGTAATGCGGGCATTCTGGTGACACGTGTCGAATATGTGAAAAACACCGGCAAGAAGCACTTTGTCATCGTGGATGCAGCGATGAATGACCTGATTCGTCCGGCGTTTTATGAGGCATATCATGAAATCGTTCCCATTGTTCGAAAACGTGGGCAGCATGTCATGGCAGATGTTGTGGGACCGATATGTGAGTCGGGAGATACTTTCTGCAAAGGGCGTCCCTTGCCCCGCATGAAGGAAGGTGACTACCTGGCAATGCTCAGTGCCGGTGCTTATGCCTTCACCATGGCCTCGAATTACAACACGCGATCCATGCCAGCTGAAATCCTCGTCCATGGGGCCAAGCATGCCTTGGTTCGGAAACGGCAATCCATCCGCTCCCTCTGGAGGCAGGAGCGGGTTCCCGTCTGGGAATAACCTTGGCTTGCTTGCTTTCTTTTTTCATAAAACACCATGCGGTTTCAAACGTGCTTTTCTGATTCAGAAGGGTGCCTCATGCAGAGCGTGGGTGATCCTGCGAACTGGCCTCTCCAAGCGCATGCGACCTTCCTGAACCATGGGTCCTTCGGCAGTTGCCCCAAGCCCGTGCTGGCCTATCAGCAGGAATTGAGACGTCGAATGGAGCGCCAGCCTGTCCACTTCTTCATGCGAGACCTTGAACCGTTGCTGGACAAAGCCCGCGAAGCACTCGGTCTATTTCTGGGTGCAGATCCAGAAGGCTTGGCCTTTGTTCCAAATGCGACCTATGGAATCAACGCCGTGCTCAGGGCACTTGTCTTCAAACCAGGGGATGAACTGATGATTACCGATCATGCCTACAATGCCTGCCGTAATGCCCTCGATTACGTGGCGGAGCGCTCTGGAGCCGTCGTGCGAGTCGTCCGCTTGCCCACTCCGGTGGTTCAGCCTTCTGATATTCTAGAACGTTTGCTTGGGCAAGTGACTTCCCGTGTCAGGCTTCTATTGATTGACCATGTCACCAGTCCAACAGCGATCATTTTTCCACTTGAGGAAATCCTGCAGGCCATGCGGTCGAGGGGTATTGCTACCTTGGTGGATGGTGCTCACGCACCTGGAATGATTCCCCTGGACTTGGAGGCCCTTGGGGCGACCTATTACACTGGTAACTGCCATAAGTGGATGTGTGCACCTAAAGGGGCAGGTTTCCTCTACGTACGCAAGGATTGTTCACACCTCATCAGGCCACTTGCTATCAGTCATGGTGCAAACGCAACGCGAAAAGATCGTTCTCGTTTTCAGCTTGAATTTGGATGGACGGGTACATCAGATCCAACGGCCTTCTTGGCTGTTCCAAGGTCGATTCAGTGGATGGCTGAACAATTGTCGGGTGGTTGGGATGCGATCATGCACCGAAATCGTCGACTTGCCTTGGCTGCCATGGCGTTCCTGCAGGAACGTCTTGGATGGGTTCCGGTGGCTCCGGTGGACATGATCGGTTCCATGGTATCATTGCAGATGCCTCCTCACAGAGGCGAGATCCACTCGACCAACCCCATGGGTTCGAATCAATTGCAGGATGACTTGTGGCGTGACTATCAGGTGGAGGTTCCGCTTGTTTTCTGGCCGAGACCACCCCATCGATTGCTCAGGATTTCCGCCCAACTTTACAATTGCCCTGAGGACTACCTCAGGCTCGTGCAAGTGATGTCGAAGGTTTTGGCGGAACGTCGACCATAAAAAGGTTGATAATTTCAAACAATTATAGGAAATTCGTGTTTTACGGGAGTCGTATCGGGTTTGCAAAACCGGTTCGTTTGAACCCTGCACACTACAAAATAAACAAACAACAGATATATGGCAAAACCACTGACTAAGTCACAGATCGCGACAACCATTGCCGATCAATCCGGTGTGACCAAGAAAACCGCAACCGAAATCCTGGATCTCCTTGCGAAGCTTTCCTATAAGCACGCCAAGGATGGTTTTACACTTCCCGGGATCGGTAAATTGGTGCTGGTCGCACGCAAGGCTCGTACCGGCCGTAACCCGCAGACGGGTGAATCCATCAAAATCCCCGCAAAGAAAGTTGTGAAGTTTCGCGTGGCCAAAGCCTGTAAGGATGCCGTCATGCCCGTAAAGAAGAAGTAAGTATTCTTTACTCACTTGCGAGACCTTGATTCATAAGGCACTTCGAAACTTCGAAGTGCCTTATTTCGTTCAGCACTCCGTGGATCTTCCTGTAAAATCTCCGATAAAGATTGGTGTTGTTGGATGTGGTGCCCTTGGCACTTATTATGGATCCCTGTTGAGCAGAGATAACCATGAAGTCCATTTTCTGTTAAGGTCAGATTTCGAGCAGGTAAAGCGGCACGGAGTGAGGATCAAGAGTCCCCGTGGTGATTTTGAAGTGCATCCGCATGCACATCGCGATCCGATGAAAATCGGCCCGTGTGACCTTGTTCTGATCGGGCTCAAGACCACGGCTAATGGGTGTCTTGAAAGTCTGGTTTCTCCCCTTCTTGAGGCATCCACGGTTGTCATGACGCTCCAGAACGGTCTTGGTAATGAGGAGGCATTGGCCAAGTTCGTGCCAGCTTCACGCATCATGGGAGGGCTTTGTTTTGTTTGCCTCAATCGAGTTGCACCCGGTGTGATTCGTCATATCGATCATGGACTCATTGTTGTGGGTGAGTACCGTCATCCGCCTGGGTCACGTCTGTTGCAAATGGTAGACCTTTTTAGGCATGCAGGCATTGCGTCCCGTTCCACCGAAAACCTGGCGCAAGCTCATTGGGAAAAACTGATGTGGAACATTCCGTTTAACGGGCTCGGTGTGGCCGGTATTCTTGGCCATGACGGTTTCGAATCTTGCTCCTCCCGACTCAAAGCCGTGCCTGCGGGTGGATGTCTTGATGCCAATGCGCTTCTGGATGATCCTGCGTGGTCCCTGCGCGTGCGAGGTCTGATGGATGAGGTCGCTGCCGTTGCGACGGCACGAGGATATGTCATTGATCCTGCCCTTCCTGAACAACTCATTGT
This sequence comes from Verrucomicrobiia bacterium, assembly GCA_014239995.1. Classification (GTDB taxonomy): domain Bacteria; phylum Verrucomicrobiota; class Verrucomicrobiia; order Limisphaerales; family AAA164-E04; genus AAA164-E04. Next base: position 7,377 of record JAAZXX010000036.1, on the reverse strand, counting down.
GCGCACTCGATCCATGGGACCTTACAAGGCTTCGACCCTGATTGATTACGAGCGCGGTGCTCCACTGGAGATGGAAAGTCTTTTTTGTGAACCCGTACGGCAGGCGTATGGGGAAGGCGTGTCGGTTCCCCTCCTTCAGCGCCTCATTCTCGTACTTGAGGAATTACAGTGCCGGCAGCATGATGGCAGCATAGATTGATCCCTGTTTGATTCTGGATCATGGGGTGACTCACTTCTTGACCTATCCTGCCTGTCATGCACCTCTGTCTCGCTGGGGGCTGCATTCTTTTAGGACACGTCCTCATTTCAAGATAAACGCGGCTTGTCTTTGCCTTGTTCAAATCGTATCAAGTCCCCATGAGCACACGAGTTCGATTTGCCCCAAGCCCAACAGGTCACCTCCACATTGGAGGGGCTCGTACGGCTCTGTTCAATTGGCTTTATGCCCGCCATACCGGTGGACTCTTTGTTCTCCGTATTGAAGACACTGATGACGTTCGCAACACGCAGGAAGCTGTGGATGTGATCCTCTCTAGCTTGAGATGGCTGGGATTAGACTGGGACGAGGGACCCGTTAGCGGGGATGCCACGGCATCTGCTCTGGGCGATAAGGGGCCTTATTTTCAGTCACAACGGCAGTCCATTTACCAGTCTCATGTCCAACGGCTACTTTCTGAAGGCAAGGCCTATGAGTGTGATGGAGCCATCAAGTTTCGAATGACTCGAGAAGCGGTGATCATCCCCGACTTGGTCTGTGGTGACGTGACTCGCAAACTGACGGACCGTGAAGAGCGGGATCCGGATTTTGTCATTGTGCGTTCTGATGGAAAACCGGTTTTTCACCTGGTGAACGTGGTGGATGACCTCGAAATGGGAATCACGCATGTCATTCGTGGGGAGGATCACCTGTCCAACACATCCAAACATATTGCGCTCTGCAACGCGCTGGGTGCGAACTGCCCGAGATACGCGCACATACCACTCATCCTCAACGGGGATGGATCCAAGATGAGTAAACGTGACATGGGGGCCTCCATGAGTAACTACATGGAGGAGGGGTTCGTTCCTGAGGCAGTGGTCAATTACCTATGTCTGCTTGGATGGTCCCCTAAAGATGATCGTCAAAGACTGGATTTAAAGGAAGTGGTATCGTTGTTTGATTTACCGCAAATCCTTCGTCATAACGCTCGTTTTGACATGGACAAACTGGTTTCCCTGAACGGCCATTACCTGGCGGGCCTTGATGCGGAACGATATCATCAACTGGCGCTCAATACGCTTGCCAGGAAGGGGGTTCAACTTGATAACCATGACAGCTCCTATGTGCGTGCTGCTGTGGAAACCACTCCAGGAAAACTTAAGAAAATCTCCGAAATCATGGACTATGCGGGGTTTTATTTTTGCAGCCCGGAGGAGATTTCCAGGGATGCCGATGCGAGTGCCAAGCACCTAGTGTTCACAAATCACGATTCAACGAAGGCACTGCGGGATGGACTTGCTGACATGGATACCTTTGTTGCCAGCGAAATCCAGGGGTTGTTCAAGTCGGTCGCCAAAACACTGGGGGTCAAAGTCGGTGCTTTGGTACACCCTGTGCGCCTTGCATGCACGGGAAAAACGACCGGGCCAAGTCTATATCACCTGATGGAGGTGCTCGGTCGTAAGCGCGTTATCGCCGAAATTGACAAAGCACTTGCCTGCATGCTTAATCAGCGTGATGCTGAATCCTAGCCAAGATACTGATGGTAATGAGATTATGAAGGCCCTACGTATATACGAATACAGCAAGTGTGACACCTGCAGGAAAGCCATTCGGTATCTTGATGCAAAGGGTAAGCTTTACGAGCGGATCGCCATTCGTGAATGCCCGCCGTCCAAAAAGGAGTTGGAAGTCATGCTGACCTCTTTAAATGGAGAACGCAAACGCATGTTCAACACCTCTGGCGCTGATTACAGGGCGATGAACATCAGGGATAAGCTGCCGAGCTTGAGCGACCAAGAGGTCATTGATCTCCTGGCTGCAAATGGTAACCTGATCAGGCGTCCGTTTCTTCTGGACGGCCGCGCAGGCGTGATTGGATTCAAACCCGATGAATGGGACGCTTTCCTCGAACGTCTGGAACCGTGATGAAACATATCCTATGGAAAAGAAGATCATGCACCTACACAAGGCGGTACAGTTGTGCCCATTCATTTTAACAAGCCTAACCGGGCTCTTCATCGCCAGTGTGTCAAGTGCCGGGGAATACGCTTGGCCTGAATTTCGAGGTCCAGGTAAGCAGGGACATGCGCTTGTCAAAGGGGTTCCGATCGAATGGTCTGAAAATGACAACATTGCCTGGAAGGTGAAAACCCTCAGTAAGGGATGGTCGTCTCCCGTGGTCGCTGAAAAGGCCATCATTCTATCCGGATCCAGGGAGGAGAATGGAAGGCTTGGGCTATTTGTGAGCTCATATGACTTGGCTAGTGGATCGCTTAACTGGTCCAACGAAATCTTCCGACCGGATACAGCAACGGTCAAGAGACGTCACACCAAGAACAGTCATGCCAGCAGTACCCCCATCCTTCATAGTGGAAAGATCTATGCTCATTTTGGTCATTTTGGTACTGCAGCGTTAGACTTGGAGTCCGGAAAGGTTCTCTGGAGACGCGTCATTCCTTATAATCCCGTCCATGGCAACGGCGGTTCGCCTGCCCTGATCGATGGATTACTGGTTTTCAGCGTGGATGGCGCCGAAGATCCTGCCCTCTATGCCCTTGACGCTAAAAGTGGTGTCACGGCTTGGCGAACGCCACGTCAGTCCTCCGCAAAAAAGAAATTTTCGTTTGCGACTCCCCTGGTGGTTGATGTCGATGGCCAAAACCAGATTATCAGCCCGGGCAGTGGCATGGTTGGGGCCTATTCCCCAGCGGATGGGCAATTGATCTGGCAGGTGCGCTATGGTGAAGGCTACTCCGTGATTCCCAGGCCGGTGCGACATGCTGGGCTGGTTTTTCTGGGTAGCGGCTACGACAGGCCCAAGGCGATGGCTATCCGGCTTTCCAAGCAGAGCGGTGATCTGACGGATACCCACATCGCATGGGAAATCAAGCGATCTGCACCGCACACGCCCTCCATGATTGTTGTTGGAGACGGGCTTTATTTCATTTCTGATGGAGGCATTTTGAGTTGTGTGGATCCTGTGAGTGGTAAGGTGTACTGGAGTGAACGGGTGCGGGGCAACTACAGTGCCTCACCCGTCGCCGTGGGAAACCGCATCTATTTTGTCAGCGAGTCCGGCTTGGTGACTGTGATTCAGGCTGATTTATCCAGCCTGAAGGTGGTGGCCAGCAATGATCTGGGGGAGCGTAGCCTCGCTTCACCTGCCGTTCTAAGTGACACACTTCTTTTCAGAACAAGTGAACATCTTTGGAAAATTACCAGCCAAAGATAGGCGCAAGGGCGGCCTATTGGATATTGGCCAAATGTGTTCTCATCAGATCCAAGGGTTTTCGGTCTTGCCTGCCACGAGGCAAAATGGGCATTTTTCGCTGGCCAAACACGAGGGATGTTTAATTGACCTCTTGACAGGCCATGGCATGAAACCCTAACGTGCTCGTCTCTTGACGCCGGTGGATGCTTTGGCAAAGAGTCAAATACGCTTGCCGGCTCAATATTAAAACAGGTTTCCAAATCGATGAACAAAGGCAAGATCGTTCAAGTCATTGGCCCCGTGGTGGACGTGGAATTCGCGGATCAGCTGCCGGCCATTTACAATGCCCTCACTGTTGAATACAAGGTTCAGGGACAGGATAATAAACTCACCTTGGAGGTGCAGCAGCACCTCGGGGACAACTGGGTACGTGCCGTGGCTATGTCCTCAACCGAGGGACTCAAGCGGGGTTTTGATGTAGCTGACACCGGTGCAGCGATTTCGATGCCTGTCGGTGATGGCGTCATGGGTCGCGTTTTTGACGTGACAGGTCAACCGGTTGATGACCGGGGCCCATTCAAAGCGGACAAATATTATCCCATTCATCGTGCGGCACCTTCTCTGGTTGACCAAGCTACATCCCCGGAAATCCTGAGTACAGGAATCAAGGTGATTGACCTGATCTGCCCCTTCCTCAAGGGCGGCAAGGTGGGGGCCTTTGGTGGTGCTGGTGTTGGCAAAACGGTTGTGATCATGGAATTGATTAACAACATTGCCAAATTACACGGCGGTGTTTCCGTGTTTGCCGGTGTGGGTGAGCGCACCCGTGAAGGTAACGATCTTTATGGAGAAATGTCTGATGCAGGGGTAATCAATCAGGACAAACTTGAGGATTCCAAAATTGCACTGGTTTACGGACAGATGAATGAACCTCCCGGTGCGCGTCTCAGGGTGGCGCTTTCCGGTCTGGCGATCACCGAATATTTCAGGGACGAGAAAAATCAGGATGTTTTGTTGTTTGTGGACAATATCTTCCGTTTTTCTCAGGCTGGATCCGAGGTTTCTGCATTATTGGGTCGAACACCGAGTGCCGTTGGATACCAACCGACTCTTGCCGCAGAAATGGGCGATTTGCAGGAGCGTATTACATCCACAAAGAAGGGTTCCATCACCTCGTTCCAGGCCGTCTATGTGCCGGCTGATGATTTGACGGATCCGGCACCTGCCACCACATTTGCCCATTTGGATGCGACGGTTGTGCTGGAGCGTTCCATTGCCGAGCTGGGTATTTATCCCGCTGTGGATCCGCTGTCATCCTCCTCGCGTGCACTCAGTCCGGACCTCGTCGGTGAGGAACACTATCAAGTGGCGCGTGGCGTCCAGACCGTTCTTCAGCGTTACAAGGATCTTCAGGACATTATTGCCATTCTGGGTATGGACGAGCTTTCCCCCGAGGATAAACTTACCGTTTTCCGCGCTCGTAAAATTCAGCGATTCCTCAGCCAGCCGTTTTCTGTTGCTGAAGTTTTCACAGGTCGCCCTGGTAAGCAGGTGGACGTGACCGACACGGTAAGAGGATTTAAGGAAATTCTTGATGGTAAACATGATGACGTTGGTGAAGGTAACTTCTACATGAAGGGTAAAATCGAAGAGATTTACGAAGAGGATTAAGCCTGATCAAGGCTTGAGAAACCCTTGATTTTTCATTATTCAGCGTCTATGGCCGATACATTAAAACTCGAGATTGTCACCCCAGAGGACAAGATTTATTCTGAGGATGTCAACATGGTGACCCTTCCGGGGCAAGAAGGCCAGATGGGCATCTTTCCCAAGCACGCCCCACTCATGACCCAGGTCTCGGCCGGGGAAATCATCGTGAAAAAGGGATCGGAAGAACACTACCTTGCTGTGGGTGAGGGTTTTGCCCAAGTCACTCAGGAGAAGGTCTCTATCCTGACGGATATGGCCATCACGGAAGAAAATATCGATGAGGCCAAGGCTGAAGAAGCCAGAAAACGTGCCGAGGATCGATTGCAGGAAAAACTTTCCGACGGAGAACTTGCCGCTGTGAAGGCAGCTTTGGCCCACTCATTGGCACAACTCAACCTCAAAAGGCGACGGAAGCATCTTTGACGAGACCTCGCTGGCGGGCAACCAAGGCGACCTTACACCCCTGCTCAAAATTTCCAGAAGGACACAAGCTCTGGAACGTCTCCGTTTGGTCTCCTTCAGCCCAGCTTCAAGAAGTTGCCCAGCATCTGCTTTCCATGCTCTGTCAGAATGCTTTCCGGGTGAAATTGAACCCCCCAAATCGGCATGGTCTTATGCCGCATGCCCATGATTTCTCCTTCCTCTGTCTCAGCGGTGATTTCAAAGCAATCGGGAAGCGACTCGCGTCGGACGATGAGTGAGTGATAACGGGTTGCATTGAATGGATTGGGGGTCTGATCAAATAAATCCTCACCATTGTGCTTGATGGGAGAGGTTTTTCCATGCATGAGTCTGTAGTTTACCACGATCTCTGCGCCGAAACTGTAGCCGATGCACTGATGTCCGAGACAGACTCCCAAAAGTGGTAGACTGCCGGCAAAAGCCTTGATGATTTCATTGGAGAGGCCAGCTTCTTTCGGTGAACAAGGCCCCGGTGAAATGAGAATGCGCTCAGGTTTTTTGGAGGCGATGGCCTCAAGGGAGATCTGGTCATTACGGTGGACTTCCATGGCAACATCCATTTCACCCAGATATTGCACCAGGTTGTAGGTGAACGAATCGTAGTTGTCTATAACCAGCATCATAATTCAAACGCTATCGCACGGAAAGGTTGCACCTGCGATGACCCACCAAGCTTAATGAGAGCTGTTTGGGATTCGCAATGGTTTTGTTTGGTGAAGATCAGGGGTAGCCCGCCATTTTAAAGTTGCCCTTCCGGCCTCGCATTGGCGCGCAGGGACAAATCGAAGGCCTCCATCTCCTTCAGCATCGACCGTACCCTCGCAGGATATTTGCTGGCAAGGTTTTCAGTCTCGGACAAATCGTGGCCGAGATGGAAAAGTTCGATCGTTTTGTTGAACCTGATTTTCCAGAAACCTTGACGCATGGCCTCAAGTTTTCGGCCACGGTAATAGAAGTAAGATTGATGTGGGGATCGGGCATCAGAACGGCCTTGCATTAGAGGCAGGATGTCCATGCCGTCTATGATGAGATCGTATGGTGTCGATGTTCCGACGATGCGTGCAAAAGTCGGCATCAAATCGATGGACCCGACGATTTCAGAGCATTCGGAACCCGCAGGGATGGTTCCGGGCCAGCGCATGATACACGGTACCCGCATGCCGCCCTCGTAGGTTTGGAACTTGAAGCCTCGCAACGGAAGTGCTGATCCTCCATGACCATTTTTCAAGTTCCAAGGACCGTTGTCTGAGGTGTAGACAACCAGCGTGTTGTTGTCGAGTTTCAGACGTTTCAGGGTTGCCAGGACCTGCCCCACACTCCAGTCAATTTCCTCAATGGTATCACCGTAAAAGCCACGTGGACTTTTTCCGAGAAAATCAGAGGACGCTGCCAGAGGGATGTGGGGCATTGTGTGTGGCATATAGAGAAAAAAAGGTTTTTTCCGGTGAGTTTCCAGGAACTGAACCGCCTCTGCGGTGTAGCGCTGGGTCAGTTTCGACTGATCACAGGGGTATTCGATCACCTGTTCATCACGTAAAAGGGGTACCCAGTTTTTTTTTGGTTTCTCCGTTTTAATACTTTCAGGAGTTACGCCCTCCCGCAGCAGGATGTTATGCGCGAGTGGCATTGAAGGATCCATGACCATGTCGTTGCTGTAGGGAATTCCGTAATATGAGTCAAATCCCTGCTTTGTCGGCAGGAAGCTGCCATGGTGCCCCAGATGCCATTTGCCGATGCAAGCTGTGGCATAGCCTTTTTCCTTGAGCAGGTCGGCGATGGTGATTTCGGCCGG
>JAAZXX010000369.1 GCA_014239995.1 Verrucomicrobiia bacterium | reverse complement strand
GAGTAGAGACTTGCGAAGTAATTTGAAACTCATCTTGCGTTCCAATAATATGGGCAAGTCTTTCCGCATCATCGGGGTTGTTCTGTCGTTGGATAATATAATTATTGACGTTATTCAGAAACAAGTTCCGTCCCTCAAAGGGAATGAGTGACCATGAAAATCAGACGACCTCGTTTCGTGCGGAGGGCTAAAAAACCAAATATTTGATGGCTATGCGATTCGGATATTATCTACTGTGGGTTACCGTTCGGTGGATCTTTTACTTCTGTTTCTTCAATCGGGTTTATCATCCGGACCGCATTCCACAAAAAGGTCCCCTGATACTCGCTGCCAACCACGCCAGCTTCATGGACCCTCCCCTGATCGGATGCTCTATCAATCGAGAAATCCACTTTCTCGCACGCGACAGCTTGTTCCGATTCCCTATCTTTGGACAACTACTGAGCTATATCAACGTCATCCCGGTTGATCGTGGAGGGCGAAGTCCCAAGGGATTGAAAACAATCATCCATAAGCTGCAACAGGGACATCCAGTCGTCCTTTTTCCTGAGGGAACACGATGCATGGACGGCGGCATGCAGCCAGCAAAATCTGGGGTGGGCCTATTAGCCATCAAGTCCGATGCACCCATTGTGCCTGTTCGAGTCTTTGGCACCTACCAAGCCTATGGCCGCCACTTGAAGTGGCCCAGGCCAGGACAGCGCATTGGCGTCAAGTTCGGAGAGCCCATCTACCTGGAAGCACTTCGAGAGGAATCCAAAACGGCTGAAAAAGACCGATTGAAGCAAATCTATCAAGAAGCGGCTGATCAAATAATGCATGCCGTTGCACAACTGGAAGCACACCATGATTGCAAGCGATTTGGGTAATTAACGATGAAAAAATTCCATGAGGGATCCATTCCCTGTTAAACCCAGATATCGCAATATCAAGAAAACCACCCTGCTGGAAACACGCGTGAAACTTGTTTCCTTGGAAGGTGCTACCGCGAAAACTACTCACAGATCCCTATAATGGATAATTTCCACTACGACGATGAGTCGCTATCATCCGCCTCTTCCCTGATCTGCGCTTTGGTTCTCAGCTGTTTGATGTGTTCCTGAATTTTTTGAGTGCGCTTCTCCTGCGCCCAAGCTTCCTGGACGGAAGGTTGAACTTCCTCATAAGGTTTCCGTGTTGAAGCCTCAATTTCCAACACCTTTGCAAGGTGAAATCCGTGATAGGACGAAAACACAGGGCTCACCTCGCCCACTTGCATTGAAAAAGCGACATACTCAAACTCATCCATCAATTCCCCACGTTTAAAAAATCCAAGATCGATTTCCTCGGCGGGTTTATCCGAAAACCCCTTGGCCAAGTCTTTAAAATCTTCCCCTGACACCAACCTTTCGCGCATGCGACAACATTCTCTAAACAGCTCTTCCTTGTCTTCTGATTGTCGAAAGGACTTGAAGATATGAAGAGCTCGAACCTTTCCTTCCGTCGTGTAAAGCTCGGGGTGAAGCTCATAGAAAGCACGAAGTGTTGCGTCGCTTGGGTTAGAAAGCTCGCCACAAAAACCAGCCACCAACTGGTCCACCTTGAGATTCAGGACGACCTGGCGCTCCACAAACTCCTTCTGGTCTCCAGTAATACCCAGGTTCGCCATGAAGGCTTCCTCACCACCATAATCCTTATGAAGTTGTTGTAAGGCAGCATCAATCTCTTCCTTGGATGGCTCGGGCACATGGCCTTCAGCATCCTGATTGAGCAGTAAACGACCAATCACGTTTTCCTTTGCTTGTGCACGGAACTCATCATCACGCTCACAGCAACTTCCTTGACTGCGCTGTTCATGCCAGGACTTGATTTGAGCAAACTCTTCCTCAATCCACTCAGGTGCCACAGCCTCTTCATTGACCCATATCTGCATGGCATCGATCCTATGAACATCCTGGAAAAAGGTCAAACACGCCGACGTTGTTCTCCCCGGATGATCACCGGATCACATAACGTGAGAAACCGTGAAAGGCTTGCGATAAACCCGCGTCAACATTTCATTGGCACGTTTATTGCCCAGGAAGGCCGTACGCGTGGCGTCCATTCTCAGGTGACTACCGACACGCATGGGAGTCAGGTCAAGATCAACCTCATTCACCTGAATATGCTCCAGCATACGCCCCATGGTTTCTGCTGCCATTGCATCCCCGCTGATGGCTTCAATCCTCTCACCGGGGGAGGTCTTCTCTCCTAGATAATAAGAAATGTTGCCGGTATGGCAAAGGGCACTGGAAAGATGCCCTTCCCATATATCAGCATGAAGGTCTTCACGTTTGCGACTTCGCACGCCCTGAATGCAGTTTGCGAAGTGATTTCCCTCTCCTGAAAACTCCCGGATCACTTTACCATTGTATTGGTAGGCTGTGGCAGTGCTGTAGGATGGAATGACCATGTAACCATCTTCGCAATCCACTACGACTCCCACACTCACACCCCGATAACTGGGTTTTCCATCATGCTGAGCATACGCACCGAGACCACGCACCTCAAAAATCAACGGTGCCTTTTCATAGCCATGAAAAACAATCTGGGTATTGGCGGTATCCGCATCATCGATGTATCCAAGCCGCCCTCCGATACTGAGGACTTCAGGAGACAATTGGTCTTCCCCAAGAATCCACCTGGCAATATCCATTTGATGAATCCCCTGATTACCCAAATCACCATTGCCCGTATCACGTACCCAATGCCAATCGTAATGCAGACTCTCCCGCATCAAGGGCCTGAGCGGGGCGGGTCCCGTCCAAAGATCAAAATCAATATGAGGGGATACAAACTGTGGGCCATCAACCTTACCAATAGACTGACGACGTTTGTAGCATAAGCCACGGGCCAAACGAATCTCTCCAAGATGGCCATTTTTTATGAACTCTACTGCCTCCTGCATCCCCGGGTTGGATCGACATTGCGTTCCGGCTTGAACCACTCTCTTGTATTTTCTTGCCGCATTGACTATTTGCTGTCCCTCCCACACGTTGTGTGAAACCGGCTTTTCGACATACACGTCCTTGCCCGCCATCATGGCCTCGATACTGATCAATGCATGAGTGTGGTTTGGGGTAGCAATAGAAACCAGATCCACATCGCGATCCTCCATGAGACGACGATAGTCCAGATAGGTTTTAGGTTTGTTACCGACGCCACTTTGCCGATGCAAAGCCTGCTCAAGCAATTCACGATCCACATCACAGATGGCGGCAAGCCTCACACCAGGAAGCCGACTGAAACCATCAATGTGGTTTTTCCCTCTACCTCGTAAACCCACGACAGCCACTCGAATTTCATCACTGGCCCCCAACACCCTGCCTGAGGGGTTTACCATCGAAAAGGATGCACCTGCAGCAACGCTGTGTTTAAGGAAACGACGACGACTCAACATCTCGCTCATGAGTGGTTTTTGCGAAAAGGAAAGCGTTCAGATGGAGGACACAACACCTTATTCCCGTGAATAAAGATCGTAGCGACTGGCAACCTTTCCTGATTCCGTATCACCCTGATGAAAGAAAAACCGATACTTCCAAGACATGGATTCCTTTCTTTTGATGGTCAGATTACCGGTTCCAGACTCCTTGCGCTCAAAATGATGGACTCCAAAAGGATTGGCGGCAAAGAGACCGTATGAACGCACATGCCACCAAGTGGGATGCCGTGGATTCTCTGGGTGATCGAAGATGGCTACCCCCACCTTTTGACCGTTTACCGGGCCGTAGTAATCCACCCATTTGGCCCGTTTACCCCATGTATCGCCGTCTTTGATACCTTCACTGTTCTCGATATGTCCCTGTGCAACCTTACCCTCCAGACGCATGGTGGGTGCAAGACGAAGCGCCATGCTGCCTTCCTTGGTATCTCCCATCACAATCTCCCCATGGGAAGCCCGTATTTCAATTTCAAAATCAACGATGCGCTCAGAGGAAGGGCGGTTATGGATCGTCATTGTGCGCACGTCCGAACCCACAACGCTGCCGTCCTTTGCCACAAGATGGTTCAATGTCCTGATGACTCCCATTTTCCTACCTGAGGTAATCCGAAGAAACGCAACGTGCCTGGTGATTCCGGCAGCATCACTTTCGGACCAGAAATCGTGCCCATTGATATCACCATGGGCATACCAGAACGATTTATGATGAGGATGATCATGCGCTTCTCCCTTCCCTTCAGCCATCGGCCAATTACGCGTCATCGGCATACCATCCGCCCCCATGACCGGATAAAAAAAAGGTCGGGATACCTCCTGATAATGATATTCGGTGAAGAAGTCGCCATTGATTTCAATGCGCAGCTTACCTTCGTGTGGGGCAATCAATACACCTTTGAAGCTTTTTTCGCCTGCACGGGTATCCATTCCAACCAATAAGCTCACTGCGACAGCTAGTGCGCCGTTGACGACATTACGAAAAAAAAACGAGGAAACATGCATGGTGATCATCATGAGAAATATTCAAACATTTGCAATAAAAAGGTATGACGGTAAGAGACACCAATGGACTAACCATACACTGCCAAAAAACAGTGGTTAAGAAGGAATC
>JAAZXX010000368.1 GCA_014239995.1 Verrucomicrobiia bacterium | reverse complement strand
ATGCGTGGGTTGTCTCGGGGGGAGGCGAGCTTTCTTCCTCACTGCTGCTGGTGTTTTTTGCCTGGGGACTCGCCCTGGGCTATTCAGCCTCCGCGCGTTGGATGGGGCAGGGTCGCATTCAGCGTTGGGGCTTGCTGGGTTGGAGTGGCTTGATGGCTGGCATGATCTCATGGTTGATGCCTTGGCTTGGAGTCGCCACAGGAGCCTTGTGGGAAACTGCCGCTTCGAACGGGACTTGGTGGATGAACCTCTGTTCCTCAGCCCTGTTGGGCATGTTTCCGGCCTTGTTTGCCGGTGCGGCTGCCGGGTGTGCCTCTTTGCCATCCGCTTCCCTCAAGGGTTCCTGCGTTGGCCCATTGGAGGGGCTTGCACTGGTTGCAGCATCCGTGGGGTTTTGGATGCAGGACTTGGTTTCTCACCCCAACCTTGGTCTGGACTTTTCTGTTCCCATGACGGCATTGCTTTGGTTTTTGGTGGGTGCTGGCGGTCTGCTTGTCAAGGCGCGTCTTCCACTTCAGGCTGAGGGATCCAAGGGTTCTCCAGAGTCTGAAATCCGTGTTGCCAAGGATGGTTCCGGGGTGAAATATTGGCTTTACATCGGTTGCATGGCGGGTGGGTGCATGCTTGTCTGGTTGAGGGTGTCCGACTGGGTCTTCGGTAATACCCACTTCTGGCACGTGTCGTGGGTATGTCTGGGCAGCCTTGCCATGGGCCTTGGATGGCTGTTTTCAGGGATGCATGACGATGCAAGCTCAGGGAAAATACGCTGGGGTTTCGGTCTCTTGGGTTTGCTCTGCTTCGCATGCCTCTTTGCCTACGATGACCTGCCGTTTCAGCTTGTGATACTCAAAAGCCACCTGGGAGACTCAACAAATGGTTTTCATGTGCATGCTTTCATCTATGTCGTTTTTTTTGGATGGTTGATCACGATTCCCATGTTTGCTCTCGGGATCCTGACACGCTGGAGTCTTGGAGGGAATCGATCCGGGGAGGGCTTGACTACCTGGATGCCATGCCTGGTGACCGCCTTTACCGCCTGGGCTTGTTTTCACCATTTCATCACGCCATGGATTGGACTCGCAAGGCTGGCCGGATTGACGGTTGCGATTCCCTTGTCGTTTACCCTTTATCTGCTCTTGAAGAGTCAACCCAAATGGGTTGGATTGAGTCGGATCGCGCCCTTTGTGCTTGCAGTGATGATAATTTCCTTCAGTGGATCCAGGTTTCAAAAGGAATGGCAACTCATCTTCAGTCAGGCAAGTGATCTGACTACCGGATTCTTCAAGACCAGTGAGGCTGTCAAGGAATGGGCTTATCGCTCAGATCAAATCTTCTACAGAGAAAGCCCACAAGGAGCGCTTGCTGTTCACTCCTACGATTACCCTGAAAATACCCAGCTGGAGTTCCGGTTCAATGGCGAGGTCATGGAGCGGGGGTATGTGCACCAGATCAAGCCCGTTTTGAATGCCATGGTTCCCTTCGTTCTTCATGGGGGTGTAGAACGTGTTGCTGTCATGGGTCTTAGGTCTGGTATGACTGCGGGTATCATGGCATCCTTGCCTGCCGTGTCTCAAATCGATGGCGTGGAACCCTATCAGGATCAAACCGAGGTTATCAGGCTTTTCGGTGATGCCAACGGCAAGTTGTTAGAAAGGGATAATTTTCAATTGTATCATGACTCGCCCTATCACTTCATGGGGCCGGCTCATGCAGGCTATGATCTGATCATGAACCAGTATGCGCGCCCATGGCAATCGGGTGACTCAGCCTACTTTACGCTGGAGTTCTATGAGAGATGTCGCTCAAGCCTCAAGCAAGATGGCATCATGGTTCAAAATGTCCAGATCGAGCATATGGACGATCCCACACTTCAGACCATCATTGCCACATTCGGTGCTGTTTTTCATGAGACCTCCATATGGACCCTTGGACATGGTGAATACATGCTGATTGGCAGGCAGCCCGGTGAAACGCCCAACAGGCAACAACTTCGGGAGCGTATCATGGAACCGGCTGTGCAGTCGGTGCTTGAAACTCAGGGGCTTGAGACTTGGCCCATTCTGTTGACGACACAGCTCGTTGCCTTTGAAAACGGTTTTCACCTTGTCCCGGATGAAACCATTGTGCATTCGCTTGGTTTTCCCTCCCTTCGATTGACGGCAGGTCGTGCCTTTGCCTCCCCGGCTCCGCCAAGATTGATCGATGAGGCCAACGAACAATGGAAAGTGCGACCTTCCATATTACTAGCTGATGGTGTGCCTGAGCCATCCTGGAACGAAGAGCAGATGCGAGCCATGAGCTTGCTCCAGTTCGATCACCGGATTTATCCTCCAATGATTTTCAGGTCCATCCTGCGCGCTTGGATGCTCATGGCACCTCACGAGGTAGCTCTCCAAATCCTTGCTGCATCTACTGCTGATATCGAAAGTAAATCGGCCTATGAATCAAGCAGGTTGCTTGAATATCTCCAAACCTTGCCAACGGATCAGGAAGTACCTGTGGATTTGATCAAGCAGGCAGCTTATCATTTGATGGAAACTTACCGGGACCAGCGCAGTATTTTTCATCAACCGGATACAGCTTCTTTGCGGATGCTGCTGGAGCAATTGGTGGAATCTGACCCAACGCATCAACGCATCTATCGTTTGAATCTTGCTGAGTTGGCCTGGGATCGAGGTGACACAGTTGCCTTGGAGCGGTGGACTGCCCAGGCCTTTGATCCGGACCTTGAGCGTTTTGGTCCCTTGGATTATTCTGTCGATCCTCTGGCACCCTACCGCAATCGTGCCATCATGTTGGAACATTGGTGGGTGCAGGGTCAGGTGGACAAGGCGCGTGATGTCTGTATCCAAGCCTGGAAAGCGAAATACACCGGACCGCAGGCCGTCTTCCATTACCCGCCATTGGAGCAAGTGGTACGCAAAACCCTTTTTTCACTGGATGCATCGGTGGAAATGAATCCCGTGGGTGACCTTCCTCTCGAATCTCAGTCCCTACCCTGAAGGGAATGTTACAAGTCTTTGGTCTATTGTCATATCTGAAATATATTGTGTGTTGATAATTATTTTTCAAACCTGTATCGGGCCTTACACGGGAGGGATTCATTCATTTGATCCGATCATCAGAAAAGCCGTTGCATTTTCAGTAGTGTGTTTTAGATTGAGCGAAATAAAGCGTTTTTAGGCGAACTAGTATGCAAGAGAAAATCAAGTTGTTTCTGGCAAAGCGTGATGAACTGCTTCAAACCCGCATTAGGATTCTGGAGAAAATTCGAGAAATTGACCGTTTTCTTGTCAGTGGCGATCAAAAAAATAGCCTGAAGTCAGGCAGGCAAGGTCGGCGTCCAAAGAACGAGATGAGCTTGAAGGAGGCTATTGCCCGTGCTCTTGCAGAAGGGTCCAAGGATCGTAGACAAATCCTCAGTGCTGTTCAGGCCATGGGATATCAGTTTTCAACAAATAACCCCTTAAATTCCCTTTCTGCAGTGCTCTACAGCCACAAGGGATTCTCCAAGGATGGTCCCAATTTTTCTCTTTTGGAGGCGGGGAAACGAACCAAAAAAAGGCAAAATACTCGTAAAAAAGCCAATTAAATTTCCGGGAAACCCCCTATAATCATTTTTAGGAGGCGGATCGCGTTAGCGATTCGCCTTTTTGCTGGCAACATGTCTCAAGAAGAACCCTTGTGACGGAACGCTTCCTGTGGGTTAATGTTGGGTTTATGGACCGCCGCACATTCATGAAGACGGGTTTGACTTTTTCCGCAGGATGGGGTTCGGCTGCGACCTCAAATCTCAAGGCTTCCCCGCATGTTCCCCTGCAGGTGCAAGGGATTGGGGAACGCAATCAGAACCGCTCTACCCTGGCATGCTCCAATGGCTTGGTTGCCACCAGTCAGCCCTTGGCAGCCCAAGCTGGTCTCCACGTGCTCAGAAGCGGGGGGAATGCCGTTGACGCAGGCATTGCAGCTAATGCCGTTTTAGGAGTGGTTGAGCCCATGAGTAACGGCCCCGGGGGGGATCTTTTCGCACTCTACTGGCACCAGGCAGACCAGAAACTATATGGTTTGAATGCCAGTGGGCGATCCCCGGGAAACTGGGGATTGCAGACTGCACTGGACATGGGATTGACGTCCATCGATCCAGAATCGCCACTCTCGTGGAGCGTGCCCGGATGTGTCAGCGGATGGGGTGCGCTCTCCGCCCGTTTTGGTGCGCTAGGTTTTTCTGAACTGATGCAGCCAGCCATTGAATATGCGAAATCGGGTTTCCCCCTTTCACCCATCATTGCAAATGGATGGCTCACCCCCTCATCTCACCCCCTTACAAACCTTCATCAGACTTTCTGTCCCGATGGCAGGCGCCCCGGCTTTGGGGATCAAGTGAAAAACCCCGATCTCGCGCACTTCTATGATTTGCTCGCAAGAGAGGGGCCTGAGACATTTTATCAAGGCGAGATCGCCGAGCGCATCGTCAGGTACTCCAAAAAAGTCGGTGGACGATTTTCGCTCGAAGATTTCAATCAGCACACCATCGATTGGGTCGACCCCGTTACTTCCAGTTACCGGGGGTT
>JAAZXX010000367.1 GCA_014239995.1 Verrucomicrobiia bacterium | reverse complement strand
TTAATTAGTTGCTTGGGCTTTTTCCCCCGACTGACCGGCCAAAAACGTTCACCGCTGCCCCCTGCCATGATGATGACAAAACGGTGCGAACTTTTCATGGGCTAGAAACATTAACCTCTTGTATGGCCTCCGAGAGGGATTGGACGAAGCCAGCGACTTCTGGAATCATTTGTTCGCTTGCACCGTGCTGGCCAATGCGGTGGACCACGGCACTCCCAACGACAATGGCATCCCCCATCGAGGCCACCTCTTTGGCCTGATCCGGGTTTGAGATTCCAAATCCAACGGCAATCGGCAGATCCGTTTGCTCCTTTATGCTGGACGTCATGCCTCCAATTCCAGCGGAAATTTGCGTCTGCATGCCGGTCACCCCTTCTCGAGAGACATAGTAGATGAAGCCCCTGCCATGTTTTACAATGGCAGCAATCCGCTCTTTTGGGGTCGTCGGTGCCACCAGAAATACGGGACACATTCCAGAAGCACACATCAAGTCACTGTAATCTTCCGATTCTTCGGGAGGTAGATCAAGGATCAGAATGCCATCAACACCAGCCTGGGAGCTGTCTTTGATAAAGGACTCCAAACCGTACCGATGCAACAGATTGTAATAGACAAAAAAAACAATCGGAATTTGAGAGTCACGCCTGATGGCGCGAACTGTCTCAAGAACATTAACCGGAGTTGTCCCTGAATCCAAACCACGTTGCGCTGCTAGCTGGTTCACCGGGCCATCTGCCAGGGGATCGCTGAAAGGGATGCCAAGCTCAAGAACATCAGTCCCGGCTTTATCGAATGCAAGGGCAAGGGAGCGCGTTGCTTCAAGATCAGGATCGCCGGCCCCAATATAGACAACCAATCCCTTACGCCCTTCATTCCTTAATGCTTCAAAGCGTTGCTCAATACGATTCATCTAGCCCTCATACTTGTGGCACTTTTATGGGGATGCAAGGGCAATTCAACCTCTATTTGGGAGGCAAGAGTCCTCTCAGGACTCAATCCGAACCTGACAAGGCAATGTCCCTACCACTCAATTACCCCCCCAGGTAGAAACATTTGGTTGATTACAGCGTCCTGTTGCAGGGAATCATACTTTCACCCACTGACGTGAAACAGCGGATTCTTCCACCGCCTCCATGACGCGTTGATTGCGCATACCGTCTTCGAAAGTGGGTTGCACTGGCGTACCATCTATCACCGCATTGACAAAATCGGCAAGGGTATGAACAAAGGTGTGCTCGTATCCAAGAATGTGTCCAGGAGGCCACCACTGCCCGACAAAGGGATGATCTCCACCTGGCTGTGTGACCAATATATCGGTGAATCCCTGACGATCACTTGCAGCGGTGTTATCGAACCACTTAAGTCGATTCATATCCTCAAAGTCGAAGAAAAGGGATCCTTTAGAGCCATTGATCTCGATCACAATGTTGTTTTTTCGTCCGAGGGCAAACCGAGTAGCCTCAAGGTTGGCCACGGCACCATTGGTGAATTTACCGATGAAAAGAGCAGCGTCATCCACTGTCACATCACCCATCACTTTGCCGCCGGCACCACCAAGTCCGTCTCCCTTGCCAGAGGTATCTTCAAGGGGGCGTTGCTTGATAAAGGTGTTCATCATACCACATACCTCCTCAAACTCCCCGACTAAATATCGGCCCAAGTCAATGATATGTGCATTGATGTCTCCATGCGCACCCGAGCCGCTGATGCCTTTTTGTAGTCGCCATACAAGCGGGAAATCAGGATCCACAATCCAGTCTTGGGCATAGCGTGCCCGATAGTGGTAAATATCACCAATGGTTCCCTCCAAAATCATCTTCTTGGCATGCGCTATGGCTGGGATACGTCTGTAGTTATGGCAAATCATGTGCACGACTCCCGCCGCTTTGGCTGCATCCACCATTTCCTGACACTGCTCAACGGTCATGGCAAGCGGCTTCTCACACAAAACGTGCTTGCCTGCCTTGGCCGCAGCAATGGCGATTTCAGCGTGGCTGTCATTGGGAGTATTGATGTCAACCACATCAATTTCCGGGTTGTTGATGACTTCCTTCCATTGTGTCGAAATATGGCTCCATCCAAGTTCTCCAGCAGATTGCTCCAAGGCTTCCTTGTTTCGACCACATATGGTGTGCATCTCGACATTGGCCTTTAATGGGAAAAAATGCGGAGCTTGGCGCCAACCATTGGAGTGCGCTTTACCCATGAAACGATAGCCGATCATTCCGACTTTAAGTGTCTTGGCCATAATAGCTTAGTATACCTCTCAGATTAGGGATTGAATCAAGTGTTGGTTGCTTTATAAAGAGATCCGGAAGTCAAGTCAACGCGTGACTTGGAGTTATGTGGATACAAATTCTCAAGGGCAAGCTTCACCTCGCATCGGTCACGGATGCCTGTGTGGACTATGAAGGCAGTATGACCATTTCTGAGGATCTCATGGAACTCGCAGGCATTGTCTCTCACGAAGAGCTACGCGTTGGTAACATAGCTAATGGTAAGCGATTCGAAACATATGTCATTCCGGGAGAACGTGATTTAGGTCAGGTGTTTCTCAACGGAGCGACGGGTCATCTTGGGAAACCGGGAGACAGACTGACACTCATGACCTTCGCAAACGTACTCAATGAAGTTGCCAGGCAATCGATACCCAATGTCGTTATTCTGGGCAAAAACAACGAGGTCCTGGATCGTCGAGGACCATTGACAACACGCACAACAGGAACCTGATCGGCAGAAATTACCGCATGATCACCCTCCGTGGAGGCCCCTGCTATACTCCAACAGAACCACAGCCTGCTAACATGCCAACATATACGCTTCAAAAGATCGCCGATCACATCGATGGCCGAATCAAAGGTGATCCTGATACCTTAATCATCGGTATTTCCCCGGTAGAAGGTGCTCAATCGGGTTTTCTCACCTTTGCCGAAAACGAACGCTATCTTGACAAAGCCCTTGAAAGTGAAGCCACGGCAGTCATTACTCCGATGGTAAATATCTCATCCAACAAGTGTCTGATTCAAGTGAACAATGTGAGAGCAGGCCTTGCTAAGGCTCTGACGCTTCTACATCCCGAAGAGGCCAGTTTACCGGGCATCCATGCCACATCGGTTGTGGATCCTACAGCAACAGTTGCGACAAGCGCGTGTATTGGCCCACATTGCATCGTCGAAAAAGGTGCCCGTATCGGTGAACATGTCACACTCATGGGACATGTCACCATGGGCGCATTTGGTGTTATTGAGGAGGATTCAAAAGTGTTTCCCAATGTCACCATTTACCCCAAAACCAAGATAGGAAAACGTGTTCGGATTCATGCTGGAGCGGTGATCGGATCCGATGGGTATGGTTACGTTTTGGATCATGGATTTCATCGCAAAATCCCTCAGGTGGGCGACGTGATCATCGGGGACGATGTTGAGATAGGGGCAAACACCACCCTTGATTGTGGTGCACTTGGATCAACTCGAATTGGTAAGGGTACAAAAATTGATAATCTAGTGCAGATAGGTCACAACGTCGAAATAGGGGAACATGCAATTATCATCGCCCAGACCGGCGTTGCAGGAAGTTCCAAGATTGGTAATTATACCATCCTGGCTGGTCAATCAGGCATTGCTGGTCACTTGTCAATAGGTGAAAAGGCTGTGGTTGCCGCCCAATCTGGTGTGATGCATTCAATCCCCCCAGGAGAACAGTGGATGGGATCACCTGCTTCGCCTTCTAAGCAAGCCAAGCGCCAATTAATTGCAATCCAGCAACTGCCTGACCTGCTGCGCAAGATCAAACGTTTCTTCAAGGCAAACTGACATAAGGATGTGAAAGGAGACCGATGACAAAAAAAATCGATATTCACTTGATGGAAGATTGCCTGCAGAGTGCAAATAATTCGCCACGAAAGAGAAGTCATTTCAATCTGCACGAACGCCTCGATGAACCAGTGCAGAGATTGTGCATTGCAATGAAGGAAGGGACTTATGTCCATCCTCACCAACATCTTGAGGATAATAAATGGGAACTTCTGGTAGCCCTTCAGGGCACAAGTCTGTTGGTAATTTTCAACCAAAAAGGCAGTGTCACTGATACATTTGTATTGTCTCCAGAGGGACCGTTACACGCTGTCGAAATACCTCCAAAAACTTGGCATACACTCATTGTCAACGAGTCGGAAAGTGTGGTTTTAGAAATCAAGGAAGGACCCTATACACCCAACAGCCCCGTATGTTTTGCTCCATGGGCGCCCAAGGAAGGAACTCGTGATGCCACCGAATACCTCCATCGACTCAGAAATTCCATAGGAACAGTCTCAGCAATGCAATCATTGGGTTCAAAAAAATAACTCCAAGGCAAGCGATCCAAGCGGGACAACTTTGCAAAAATACAGAAACTATAATCCTTTCATTTTGGATCTCGTATATGCATGCATTTCCCATTCACGTTAATCATTTGAACAACTGGATTTGGCACGCATATGGGGAGTGCGAGGACTGCAGAGTCTTTGACCATTGAAGGGGCCAAATGACCTGGACACTGATATTCAATCCATACAACTCTCGATGAGACCAAGCCATCCACAACATACCGGGAAAA
>JAAZXX010000366.1 GCA_014239995.1 Verrucomicrobiia bacterium | reverse complement strand
TATGATGCTCTTGGCACCCTGCTTGAAGGCCACATCCGAGGGACATTTGTAAATCTCTTCCGAGGAGTTGTAGGGGTAGAGGGCGCCTTCGGTAATATCGAGTCTGTTGGTCCACCCCGGGGCCGAACTGACATTGCCACCGATCCAGGAATCACGTGTTCCCAGGTGATTGAGAATCAATTTACCCTCACTGTCCGTAGCATACATGATCCAGCAGAGCTGCATCTGTTTCAGGTTGCTGATACACTTGATACCCTTGGCTTTTTGTTTTGCCTTGCCTAAAGCCGGGAGCAGCATGCCGGCAAGGATGGCAATGATGGCGATGACCACCAGGAGTTCAATGAGTGTGAATGCCCCCGTGGTTTTCCCGGGAACCCCTTTGCGAATAGTGTATGATGACATAACTTTTTTATTGAGCGTGCATCAGGAATATTCCGAAACACGTTCAAGGTCAATCGAATATTCCTTTGCCTAGACGATCCATTTCAATAGCCTCTAAAATGGCCTGAGTATCAAAGGGTGCATTGAAAATACCCGCTTCGGTGATGATGTTGCTGATGAGTGATGGAGGAGTTACATCAAAGGCAGGGTTCCAGCAGGGAGTTTCATCAGGCCCGATCTGGAGACGCCCCATGACCGTGTGCACCTCGCTCGCATCCCTTCCCTCGATAGGGATGCTTTCTCCGCTACTCAATTGTGCGTCGAAGGTGGAAAGTGGAGCGGCCACATGGAAGGGGATGCCATGGTAATTGGCCTGGACGGCCAAGCCGTAGGTGCCAATTTTGTTGGCGACGGATCCATCGCTTGCGATTCTGTCGGCTCCGACGATCACCCCATCGACCTTGCCTTCTTGCATCAAAACCGCAGCCATACTATCGCAGATCAAGGTGTGAGGCATCCCTGCCTTGGTGCATTCCCATGCGGTCAGCCGCGCGCCTTGCAGGAGTGGACGTGTTTCGTCCACGTAAACCATTCCGACTTTGCCCCTTGCATGGGCAGCGAACAGGACACCAAGTGCCGTACCCATACCCGATGTTGCCAGGTATCCGGTGTTGCAATGAGTCAGGATGCGCGATTGATCGGAAATGAGCTCCTGACCGTTTTCAGCCATGGCCTTGCAGCGCTGCTGATCGTCTTCATGAATCATGCGGGCATGCTCCAGAATACGCTTCGGAATGTCTGTGGCAGGGATCTCGGGATGGTTTTGAAGATCTTCCATGATGCATTCCACGGCCCATTCAAGGTTGACGGCGGTTGGCCGGGCTGCAATCAAGCTGTTTGCCATGCCGCGTAACTGTCTTCTGAAAGTGGCGGTCTCCGATGTGATGATGGACTTGGCTGCCAGCACCATCCCGTAAGCGGCCGTGACCCCTATGGCGGGCGCCCCGCGGACCCTCAGGGACTGGATAGCCTCGATGACGTCCGCCATCGTTTTCAGGTCGAGGAAACATTCCGTGAGCGGTAGTTTTGTCTGGTCAAGGATCCTCAGGGTATCCTCTTTCCATTCCATGGTACAAATCATGCTGTGGCTTCTATGGGACTGAAGGGTTTAATAGAGCCCTGAAAGAGGGTTTTTTCTGTTCTGGAGCGGATAAAATACCTTTTTGCCGAGTCGATGGGACTCGAATACTGAAACAATCATCTCCGTGGTGATTGCGGCATCTTCGATGCTTGATTCTGGCGAGCGGTTGTCCTCGATGGCTGCTATGAGGTCCTGGCATGCAAGGATGTTACCAGCATGATGTCCTCCGTCTGGGAGGATTTCAAGCTCTCCGGGAGCTTGTGAGGTCACGGGGATCCAACGTTTGCCAGTTCGAGCTGGCGTCCAGGATGGGTCCGGAAGCCAGCTTGCCGCTGGTAGGTATCCGGTGTTCATTGCCAGGATACCCTCGGTGCCGTAGATCATGAGGCCAAATCGTGTGGGGTCTGCGGATGCGTTGCGTCGCGAGTTGAAAAAACCCAGGACACCATTTGCGAGCATGAAAGTCGCCTCCACATGGTCCCCCGCCAGGGGCCCAATACCTTCATTGCCTTCGTGAACGTGTGACGCATCCACGGGGTCACCTTCCTGCATCACCGTTGCCTGGCACCATGTGGGTGTACCACCGAGGTAGTGCATCAGATTCAGGACGTGTGTGCCCAACACCCACAGGTCCTCACCTCCTCCCCGCCTGTCTTCCTTGCCTCGGGCACGGATTTCCAGGGGTTCACCGATGCGACCCTCATGGATCATGCGATAAACCGAGGCCAGTATGGGGCTGTATCGTGTCTGGTGGGCAATGGCGACCTTGACATGATTTGACTGGCAGGCGGCAATCATCGCGTCTGCTTCCTCAAGTGAACGGCAGAGAGGTTTTTCAAGATAGATCCCCTTGACCCCCTCGGTGGCCGCGAGCAGCACCATGTCACGATGCTGATCCAGCCAGCGGGGGCAGATGCTGACGATATCCGGTTTCATCTCAGCAAGCATCTCCCGGTAGTCGGTAAAACCCCGGTCTACTTGAAGTCTTTTTTTGGCCTGGTTTAAACCTTCCTGGTGTGGATCTGCGACGGCCACCAATTCGACTTGTGGCACGTCGAGCCAGGCCACATCCAGGCCATGGCCGTAGTCGCCGCGACCGGTGTTTCCAATGACAGCTACACGATAGGGATTTGGCATGAGAGGGTGCTTGTTGGTGTGGGAGATTTCACTCTAGTCCCCATGGTTTATGCCTGCAAGCAGATCCTTTTGAGAAGCTCAGGTGTCCTAGGCCGGGGTGACGGTGGTTTGACGAAAACTCCTCCAGGCGTTGAGGGGCATCATCCCAAAGATGATGATGATGGCCTGGCTCAGGTTGAAAATCATCAACCACTGGAAGGCTGCTCCCATGAAACCGTAACTGTGCAGGCCCACGTTGAGCATGTTGACCCCAAACCATGAAAAGGCGGTGACAACATTTCCAAAAACGGCAAGATTCATCAAACCGCGTTCCCGAACCATTCCCCCCCAGCGCGCGTGCAGGATGATGGCATTCCAAATTACGATGAGGAGTGCACCGTTTTCCTTGGGATCCCAGCCCCAGAAACGTCCCCAGGACTGGTCTGCCCAGATACCTCCCAATACAGTCCCCACAAAACTGAACAAAGTGGAAAAACAGACGACACCATACACCATGCGGGTCAGGGATTTTGCCGTCGTTTCATCCAGTGAGGTCGTAAAGAATCCGCGCAGGATGTAGACAATAGCCAGGAACCCCGAGAAAAAGGTGGAAGCGTATCCCAAGGTGATGATGACGACGTGGGTGGCTAACCAGAAATTGGTATCGAGCACTGCCCTGAGAACTCCCATGGTATCTCCGGTGAGGGCCAGGTTGTGGGCGATGATCAGTGACAAGGCTCCTACGATGCTCGCGATCGCTGCCCCGATGCCATCGCGGTAAAAGCGTTCCACAACGAGTCCTAAAATGACCGCTCCCCATCCTACAAACACAGCTGAGCTGTAGAGGTTTGTTACTGGTGGACGACCTTCGATGTACATCCGCGTAATCAGACCAGCCGTGTGAATGACGGCGGCAAGTATGATGAGATATACCGATGTTTTTCGCATCCCCTCAGATCCCCTGAACCAGGTGGCACATGCGAGCAGGAACGCGATCAGGTAGATCACAGTGCTTTTGTAGAAAGGTGAAAAATGGTTGTACGAATATTCAATGCCGGTGCGACTCAGGGATGCCTCAAAGTCCTTTTCCAGTGAGGTGCGATACTGAGACAGCGCCTGATTGAAATTGCCTGAATCAGCCCCGTGGTAGGCACTTGCCATGCGGGCGTAGGAGCGCACCGCAGGATTCACCTGCATGGTTTGGATGATTTGGATGAGATTGGTACCCACCGTACTCCAATTGGAGGGAGTATCTGGATCAGACAAGGGAGGAATCATCAAGGTGCGGGCAGCACTCAGATGCTGGAAACGATCCATGTATGAAGAAAACCGTGCAAGGACTTCCTCGTCATGAGACTCCCCCGCATTCTGTAGACGCCAAGCTTCCAGCCCTGAAGGTATGAGCGCAACATACTGATCCAGGTCCGCGTCAAAATCATGGAAGTCCTGTGGAGCCACCGTGTTCTTGAGTTCAAGGTAGGTGGTGAGTGCAACCCATACCTTAATGACAGCCTTCTGGAAGGGCGAACGAAGTGCCTCCTCCTGCTCGAATGCACTCTGAGCATGGCGTCGTATGGTAGGGAAGTGCCCACTTATTTCCCTGAAATTAAAGTAAAACAGGCCTGATTTTTCCACACCCAAGCCATCTAGATTGAGTTCATCCAGAAGATCGGGGTGATTGAGTGCGAAAATGAAGCGCTCGTCTGCCACTTCAGGATGCATCATGACTTCCATGAGCCACTGAGAGGCATTGAGTTTTCTGGGGTGCTTGGAAAACTGATACCATCTGCGCTCAGACAGTTGACCATGGTCCGTTCCCCGCATTTCCTCAAAAAGCCCCCAATGGCCGTTTGCATTGTTTCCCTCGATGGGCACCTTGCGTGTGCCTCGGATCTGGATGAGAGCATTCATCCCCACCGAATCCAAGGGTTGAAGTCGTCCCTCGCGCAGCACTGGCAG
>JAAZXX010000365.1 GCA_014239995.1 Verrucomicrobiia bacterium | reverse complement strand
AAATAGAAAAAAATAACCCAAATAGAATGCTTCTAATAATGTTTTAAACAATGTTTTCCATAATATAGAATTGTATTATAGAAATGTAATTTTAAATTTTATTGGACTTGAAAAAGATGATATTGGCGTTTCCAGTGGAGGAACGCTCTTCTTCGCGGAGCGTGCAGGTCTGGAGGTGGCATTGGATGATTCCGAACATCTCGCACTTCACCAGTTTTTTCCAGCTGGTCGTGGAGAGGGAACCTATAACTCGGATTTCGTGCTCATCAATGGATCGGAGGCGTCGAGTTCTCATGATCTCTGGGAGATTCTTCATATCGAGTCAAGACAGCTGAGTATTGCAGCGATCCGGTCGCAGATTGATGCCGTTCAGGCGCCTTCTATTCCCGTTGTTGCTCCCTTGCTCTCGCAACCGGAATGGGTCGATGGATCCTTTAGTTTTCTGGTCGAGGGTGAAATCGGGCAGAGCGCCGTGATTCAGTTGTCCAGAAACGGTGTGGTATGGGAAAATGTGCAGAGCGTCACGTTTGAGGAATCACCGAGCCTTGTCATTGAGGCATTGAGGGAGGGTTCTGCTCCTGTTTTTTTCAGGGCTCTGATTCCCTGAGCCTCCTTGGTGTTGTGCCTTCAAGGTATGATACGTCTCTACTGCAGGGAGCTTGAAAAAAGGTGGTGTCTGCTTTGCTATTGTTCAACCTCTGATTCTTATTCCAGTTACAGAAAATTCTGAAGTCATGGTTAATGGATAGCCTTCGTTGGCATATTGCCCTCTCGTAAATCCAATCCGGTGTCAGGTAAGAAAGGGTTGAAACCAACCCGGGCCGAACTTGGTTTGTGATACGTTAAGCCAAACAAACGGCGACAGTCAGCCAGATTGACTGGGTGATGAGATCGCCATGATGAACTGCCCGTGCAGCCCTCAAGCGTAGCCCAAGCCCACAACCTAATCTCCACAGCAGACAGGAACCGTTCCCTGGTCTTTTTTTATTGCCGTTTTTGAAGGTACCGGGCCCCCACTGTACGATTCTCCATTTGCACGTCTAGTTCATTACTCGAGAATCAGGCTGGCCGCATGGTTCTCGTGACCTTGCTCTGGCCATCGCCTCAAAAATTGCCCACCCACGAGTGAGAAGTTTTTGAGTAAGTTTTTTCAGGCGGCAACCAGGCAATTGGAGCAGGTGGCGCACGGGTCCTTTTCGAGAGCTATGTCATGCTTGGGAAGTTAAGATTTCCGCAGAGGGAAGCATCCTTCCTGTCAACAGACCGAGGAACAGACAGGACGATGAACCCATTTTCATCCCAGCTCATGGACGGCCCTGTGTGCCATCATCATCGCCGTCTTTGCATCGGCTCCGGGGGCGGAGTCCGCGTTGGCGATGGTGATCCGCCCGAAGGGTTGCCGACCGATTCTTGTCGAATCGTCCGGTCCGCCCGTGGTGTATCCATGAGCCCATCGATTGACTGAAATGCTCTCCACGTCCCGGTCGAACTCAAACAGAAACTTCGGGAGCATACCGCCGAGATGAGCGCGAATCTCTTCTTCATAGTCGCTGAACTGAAGGGTCAGCATTCTGGATCGTGCTTCGCGATATTGTTCGAGTCGGGGCGCCCCAACGGTGTTTCCGTAGGGGCAGTTGATCATCTGGAGGACGCATGGATCGTTCGGTGATCTTGTGTATTCATACCCGCCCATGCTCACGGGAAAGTCCATAAGAACGGCCTGGTGCATGTTACCGGGCGACATGGCCAGGCCGATGCCCAGTTCCTTGAACGCCCGCCAGTTCCGCAGGCCGACCGTGGTGTATTGCAAGGGGCATTTCCCTTGCAACTTCAAAGCCTCCGCCTGTTTTTCCGGAAGCCCTGATACAATGTGGGGAATCATCATGTTGTAGCAAGCCATGACGGCCGCCTTGGCTTTCACCTGAAACGCCTTGTTGCCGTTAATGTAGGTAATACCCACCTCACTCGCACTCTGGTGGGCACCGTGATGCCGTACGTTGACCACTGTGCTGTTTAACCGGATGCGCACTGGGCTGGATTTCTTGTCCAGTTCCGCATAGTGGAAACGGGACAGAACCAGCTCTTCTGCGTTCTTTCCGTTGGCCACTCTGGGAATCATATTCTTGACCAAGGCGCGCGCGATCCCGGCGTTGCCATCAGGAAAATGGTGAATGTAGGGGTGATCTGCGTCGTAGACGGCGACCGGGGTGAAACCCAGCGCGCCGCAGCTTTTTGCCGCCTGGATCGACATCAGGTCAGTTCCCGTGCTGGCCCAGTCCAGGCCGGAATGCCTGGCCATTCTCAATACCCCGGGATCGTCGACCCCAAGCGTGTTTTTAAGATAATCGAAATATGGAGTCCTCGCGATATGGCTTTCTAATTCCTGACCCGAGAGCTTGATTGAATGAAGGCCACCATTGAGGACCTTGAGCAATTGTTCTTTTCCGCGCTCACTCAAGGGTGCCTCACGGGCCGCTTCCTCGTTGGATAGTTTCGGGCCCTGCAGCCCTTCAATGTAATTTGGATAATTGCAATAGGGATGCGCGACAACTTTGTCCTGTCCAAAAACTTGCTTGTTGAAATACGTGGTGGCTCCGAGATCGTGCCGTTTAAAGAAATCGCGGTCGTAGGCGGTCTTGAACCTTTCGATATCAATGCCGATGTCCTTCAAAAGATCCTGAACAATTTTGTGTGCGGCCTGCGGTTTGACCAATGTTTGTGAACCGCCATAGCCAATACGTCGCTGGCCGTTGATCGTGTGCTCGTTTCTCCTGGCGTGCCCACCGAAATCGTCGTGATTGTCCAGAATGAGCACCTTCTTATCTCGACCGTGCTTTTGCTGATAAAAATAAGCAGCCGACAATCCGCTGAGTCCACCGCCGACAACGATGAGGTCATAGACCTCATGCAGTCTGGTGGTGGGGCCCCAATCTGAGCGCTGGGTCCATGCACGGTTGTGGGCGTTTTCATTCGAGCCCGGGTGGCTTCCCCTGAGTCCTGTTCTCGCGGGCGGATAGTACGATGGATCCAAAGCATTTGGCTCCGGTTCTCCATGTGATCGGAAGGGCAACACAGAAGCTCCCGTTGCCATCAAAGTTCCGTTGAGAAAGTCTCTTCTGGTTAATTTACTCATCGATCTGGAGGATTTTGAAAAGCATGGCGAAGATCGTCAGGGAACACACGTCTTTTCACACGACCTTGATTTCACGGAAAAGGTGGCTGCACAGGGTCTGGTTCCAGACAATCGTCTCTGTGAAATGATTCATGGTTAGAAAAGATGATACTGCCATCCTTTGCCCCGGATACAAGGGTCTGCTGGTCGTTCGTCGCGTTTCTGAAACCCGGCAGAAGCGAAAAAAACGACAACTTCTTTGACGCGTTGGAATGGTTTGATCCAGCGAGGCGCTGTTCCGATGTTCAACCTTGCCAGCGTCGGTTGCCAGCGCATCGCATGGCGTGGACTGGCCGAACTTTTCCCCAATGATCTACGCTGGTTCGCTGCTGGCAGTCGACTCAGGCGTTCACGTGCTTGTGGAGATTAATCCGATTGGCTTGTATCAATGATGGATCCGAAAAAAACCGTGGCTGTCTTGAATTCCTGCTGCTGTCAGCTTGATGATGAGTTCATCCTCACCTTGCAATCCTGCATTAGATACTTCTGTGAACTCAGACTTCAGGTCAGGGGAATGCAACAGCTTGACTCCTTTGTCTTGCTTCATCAGGCTTAAGACCTTCAGGATCCTACCAGATGTACCGACGTTTCCATTCTTGAACAGTGCCCGGCTTGATATCCCGTAGGGCACCTGCCTCACCTGATGATTTAACAGTTTCAACGAGGCCTTTGCCCTGTCTGCGGATGTCCAAGGGAAGAGAAGACGTGCTCTTCATGTGATACATCAAGCGTGTCAAAAAGTTATTAACTCTAAGATGATATTGCATAAGCAAATCGAAGTGCCGAATGGATTGATTCGAGATCCGATTTTTTGAAGATCTTAAAAAACGACCGTCTCTACCTCGCCATGATATTGCCTATAAAAATAGGGATTGGGTTTGGAAAAAATGAGACCATGATCTTGTTAGTGACAACGTGAAACACCCTTTCGATATGCGGAAAAGCTCAAGTCAAATCCCTGGTTCATGATCATGCTGGTCATGAACCAGGTGCATGCACGAGCGCGGTCTGCTCGCCGCTGATGACTGGACGGCTGGGGCGGATTCTTGCCTTGGGCGAATTCCAGATCCATACAGGTCGAGCATCCCCGTTGAACGCCGGTTCGAGGTGCTTTGCTCTTGAGGTAACACCTCCGGACGGATAGCATGCAACTTTAGATGAAAAGCCAAACCCCTCTCCGTATCTCCAATCCAATAAAGGGTGATTTTGTGACGATGTCGCGATCTGGTCAGATTGCGTACCCTGATTTGTTTTCTTTTGCTTCTCTGGAGCGTTAATTCGCCGATCGCGTGATGAAATCCAAGAAAGTCCTTCAGTATCTGGGTTGTTTTCTTCTGGGAGTCTTGTTTGTTTTGGCCTGTTTCTGGCTTCAGTCCTTTGGGTTCGATGTCATTCGTGACATGAGGCAAATGGAACGAGTGCCCCAAGTTTCCG
>JAAZXX010000364.1 GCA_014239995.1 Verrucomicrobiia bacterium | reverse complement strand
GACTCATTGGATAAACGTTTCCGGTGGAAAGCGCCACCATGCGTTTTCCAGCATATCGTTGGCAAACCCATGTCGGGATGAGGGTGTTAACTGCCCACGTAAGTTCAGGGTTTTCTGTCGTCCCGAATTTCAACCCCACGAGATAAATGACTGCAGCAGCGTCCGGCAATAACGCGCAGGCCCCCTGATCCAGAAGATCGGCAACGTGGGTTTGAACACCCTGTGATTCAAGCCATTTTTTTTGATGCTCACTCGAAAACCGACTCACAGCAATCACGGGCCAATGCACCTCCATGGACTCAAGAGTCCGTTTTACAAGCACACACAAGGTAGGACCCATTTTACCTCCGGCACCGAGCACTACCAAGGGACCTTGTATGGATTTCAGGACCGTTTCCAGCTCTTCAGCTGGCTCAGTAAAGTGACATAAAAGCGATTCCACCGTTGAAAAAGTTGCATTATTCATTCCTTGATACCTTTGATTTGGATCCAAACGGATTTCAAATATTGAGGACAGGCAGGGGTAACAGGAAAATCAACCGGTTGTGCAGCAGTGTGAAACCTGGCGCACTGGGCACCACTTTGAAAGAGGCTTTGGTTGATCATGCGTTCAAACTGAACATGACTTAATCCAATCGTATTGTTACAAGCCAAGACCACCCCGTTAGGCTCAAGCACTTCCAAGGCCAATCGAAACAATTCCGGATAGTCTTTTTCAGCACGAAAAGTTTTACCTGTCTTGGAGACTCTGGAAAAGGTTGGAGGGTCAATGACGATTGCTGAAAACTTGCGGCCACGCCTTTTGAATCGACGTAACCAATCGAAGGTATCCCCATAGATGAAATCATGTGCATGAGGATCAATACGGTTTAATTTGAAATTTTCCTTACCCCAATCAAGATATTTTCTTGAGAGGTCCAGGCTCACAGAGCGCATCCTGTTTTTGCCAGCACACACCGAAAAAGCACATGTATAGGAAAACGTATTGAGCATCTCGCCTGACGGCAGGTCATGAAAATTCATTCGAAAACCAGGGCACACATCACTGTTGAGCCAACGAAGACGATTATCACGTTGATCAAGAAAGATACCTACAGAATAACCTTCATCGAAACGAATCTGATACTTGACCCCACTTTCATGTATCACGGTCTTGGTTGCATGTAGATTTCCCATCCATGCAACTGGCGATACCATGCTGGCCGGAACCGTTCCTGATTGTCTGTCGAGTCGCTTTAAAAAAGCGCCCTTGGCTTGCAACTTGGACATCCAAAACCTCACTACCTGAGTTTCATGATCTGTTGGCTTTCCATCTTTGCTGGCGAGAAGATAGTCACCAAAACTATCCAGGTAAAAACCACGCATTCCATCCCCATTTCCATGCACGATGCGAAAGGCATTGGTATCAGACTTCCGAATCAGGTCGAGACGATGTTGTGTCGATTTATTATCTGGCATCAATATAGCTCCGTGCGTCTAGACTGAATCTATTCATGGTGTCACTGCAATTCCGTCGAGAAGATCACAAGCGCTCTGAACTCCTTTGAGTCACAAAAAAAAGATGTTCCCGTTTGGATCACTGTAGGTGTTCGTCGGCTCTTTCCGCAAGCACGTCCTCGGTGTTTTCCTTGGCAGGGGTGAAACACCCATTTGAAACTTCTGGCCTCATTGGTATGTTCGATTCGTAGGAACCTTTAATCGATAATTCTGGCGTTTCTACCAGAGGGGACACTTTCTACTGTTCAGGAAACCTGGTATTCAATTAACCATTTCGAGGCAGGCATGCCGAACCGTTCTACTTGCAAGGGAATATTTGTTAATACCGGCGCACCTTATGAATGGAATGGCATTGTAATACACTCCACCTTGTTTGAGGTTTGGGATCCTTTTTGCCCTGGCAGAGGGCTAGATCTACGCCTTTCAATCCAAACTGAAATGTGAACCATCAGCAAACCACGTTTTCATGGAAAACGACTCGCAGCAATCCTTGAAACGAAAAACCCAAGCTTGATGGCCCTCGATTTTGCATTGTCTTTCATTGGATCGAGGCAATACTGGTATTCATGAGATACGTCGGTTTATTATTTCTTGTTAGCACAACCATGTTGATGGCGGATATAAACGTGGTGGTTTGGGATGAACAACAACCCAGACAGAAACAGGCATACAGTCATTTTCTTGGAAACGCTATTGCAAGGCACCTTCAGGACCTTCCTGGCATCCGAGCAAAGTCCGTCAAGCTCGACGATGCAGACAAGGGCATCAGCACAGGGGTCCTTGACGCCTGTGATGTTCTTATCTGGTGGGGTCATGTCCGCCAAGCTGAGATTACTCCTGAGGATTGCCTCCCCATCATTCAGCGTATCAAGGAAGGTAACATGTCCATGATCACGCTGCATTCGGCCCATTGGTCGACCCCCTTTATGGAAGCCATGAATGCCCGAACCCGCATGGAAGCCTCCCGGCGCTATCCTCGCACGCAAGATTCGCCTAATGTGGTCTTTGAATTCATCCCTCCCGAAGGACGCATTTCACCGGCATACGATTCCATTGTCACGCCCGCTTTCCTTGCCCTACAACGGCGTGGTGTGGTTACCAAGGTGCGCGTGGATTTACCCAACTGCTGTTTTCCTGCATATCGTAATGACGGCAAACCAAGCATGCTCCAGACATTGCTCCCAGATCATCCCATTGCCAGGGGACTTCCCGGTTTCTGGTCGGTTAGTTCCGCAGAAATGTATGCTGAGCCCTTCCATGTTCCAGAACCGGATACGGTGGTATTCAAGGAAACATTCGCAGGGGGCGAATGGTTCAGGAGCGGCATGATATGGAAAATAGGCAAAGGGAAGGTCTTTTACTTCAGGCCGGGTCACGAGACCTACCCTGTTTACAAGGAAAAACTGCCCTTGATGGTCATTGAAAACGCTGTCCGATGGATGGGCTCGACGGTGAGTCAATGAAACCACATGCCTCGCAGGCAACAGAGGCCACTTTTGCTCTGTTCATGCAATGACCCACTGCAGTCCTCCTGTCAGATATTAGGGGCTTCCAGGTGTGATCTGCGTCTTGGCGTTTGGATTCTTTTCCTCACGGAAAAGATTGGTGACAATTTTGGTAGCCGGCCTGTAATCAGCATGGCTATCAAGATACACGAAATTAGCCCCCTGATTGTGACGTTTATCGGCAATGCGACGCTCCCCACTGAGCTTCCCACTCTTTTGACTTAAAGGCAGATGAGTTGGAGCCCAAACATCATTCAGGTTGGTCACAGCATCACGATAACCGGTAACGATAGGGCGCCAGGACCCGTCCGCATTATCGCCCAAATGAATACTGTTACTAGGTTCCTGAAAACCAGTTATTTTCGATGGTCCAATCTGTTCGGTTCCAACCATGTCTGTCGTACTGTTAAACTTCCAAGCGTTGATCACGTAGGTAATGATCTGCTTCTTCTTTGGGTTTCGATTGGGATAACTTGGGCACTTGTAAATCCGAATCCCCCTGAAATCCTCGTCCGATCCACCTTCTGGCATGTAGGGCATATAACAGAAAAACCAGGGATATCCGTTGCCCCTTGGAATATAGTTATCATGATCATCAGCATACATGGTCATGGCAAGACCCGTTTGCTTGAGGTTATTGATACAGGCAATGGCCTTGCCCTTGGCCTTGGCTTTCCCGAGGGCTGGCAACAACATCCCGGCAAGAATGGCTATGATGGCAATCACCACCAAAAGCTCGATTAGAGTAAAGCCTGCATGGTTGGTAGTATGCTGACGTGGGGTCGTCGATGAATTCGTAGGATGTTTCATAGCATATAAGGTTATTTTCTCTAGAGGACTGCAAAGACCACTACTCTGAAGGCGTGATACGGGTTTTTGCGTTGGGATCCTTTTCCTCACGGAAAAGATTACTGACCACTCTGGTCGATGCAAGATACTCGGCGTGGCCATCCAGAAAAACCCAATTGGATCCTTGATTATGTCGTTTTGATGCGATCCTTCTCTCCGGGTTCAATGCCCCACTCTTCTCGTTCAAGGGGAGTTGATGCAAAGCAAACACATCATTGAGATCCATGACAGCATCCCGAATGCCCGTCACAATAGGTCTCCATGAGCCATTTTCATTGTCACCGATGTGCACGGTATTACTCGGTTCCTGAAAAGCGGTGACCTTGGAAGGACCAACCTGTTCGGTCCCCGACGCATCACTGGGGCCGTTAAATTTCCATGCATTGATCACATAAGTGATGATTTGCTTCTTTTTGGGGTTACGGTTGGGGTAACTCGGGCACTTGTAAATTCGAATACCGCTAAAATCTTCATCGCTACCACCCTCTGGCATGTAGGGCATGTATACAAGAAACCAAGGATAACCATTACCTCTGGGTATGTAATCTTCATTCTCATCTGAGTAGAGCATCATGGCCAAGCCGGTCTGCTTGAGATTATTGATACAGGCAATGGATTTACCTTTGGCTTTTGCCTTTCCCAAAGCAGGAAGCAACATGCCAGCCAAGATAGCAATGATAGCTATCACGACGAGTAATTCTATCAGGGTGAATGCGTTACTTTTTTGGGGGCGCAGGCTCTGGCTTGAGCGCAGGATCGGTCT
>JAAZXX010000363.1 GCA_014239995.1 Verrucomicrobiia bacterium | reverse complement strand
AAGTTTGCCCAAAGGCACACTTCCTGCCGAAGTCCAACCCACACTTGGACCCGATGCCACAGCCCTTGGCCAAGTATTTTGGTATACACTGGAGGGCCAGGACAGCAGGGGGAATCCAACCGGAGGCTGGGATCTGGATGAACTTCGAAGCATCCAGGATTATTACGTGAAATATGGATTAATGGCGGCTGACGGCGTAAGCGAAGTCGCCTCTGTCGGAGGCTTTGTCAGAGAATACCAGATCGATGTTGATCCGGATGCCATGCGAGCCTTTGATGTTTCACTGCAGGAGGTTTTTGAGGCCGTTCGTATGGCCAACATCGATGTCGGTGCCGGCACGATGGAAGTGAACCATGTCGAGTACGTCATCCGGGGGCTGGGGTTCATCAAATCGTTAAAAGATATCGAAAACAGCGTCATCAAGGTTCGTGACAATATACCGGTATATATAAGAAACGTAGCCGTGGTCAGCCATGGACCCGCCACGCGACGCGGGGCACTCGACAAGGAAGGGGCTGAGGTTGCCGGGGGTGTCGTTGTCGTGCGCCACGGTGAAAACCCGCTGACGACCATCCAAAACGTCAAGATCAAGATTGAAGAAATCGCACCTGGATTACCAAGCAAAACCTTGGATGATGGTCGCATCAGCCAAGTGCGCATCATACCCTTTTATGACCGAACGCAATTAATCGAGGAGACCTTGAACACTTTGAGCAATGCGCTGACCGGGGAAATCCTGGTTACCATGATCGTCGTCATCGCCATGGTCATGCACCTGCGAAGCTCTATCCTTATTTCCGGTCTGCTCCCGGTTTCTGTTCTCTTGTGCTTCGGCGCCATGAAAGCAGCAGGAATTGATGCCAATATAGTGGCTTTGTCGGGTATCGCCATCGCCATTGGCACGATGGTGGACATGAGCATCATCGTTTGTGAAAATATCCTGAAGCACTTCGAGGAGGAAAGTGCGGGAGCAGACCCTCTGAAGGTGACACTGAACGCGACACGAGAAGTCAGCAGTGCGGTACTGACTGCCGTTTCCACGACACTCATCAGCTTTCTACCTGTCTTCACCATGGAAGCAGCCGAGGGGAAGCTTTTCAAACCACTGGCGTGGACAAAAACTTTTGCACTTGTCGCAGCGACCATTGTGGCCCTGGTCATCCTACCTCCACTTGCTCAAATTTTGTTCAGTGGTCGCATAAAAATTCGGGCCTTAAGATACATGGCACACTGGGTCACCCTTCTTTTGGGAACGGCGCTGATCCTGAGGGACGTGCTTTCTTGGTGGCATGGCCGCGATCCATTTTTTCCGGGATGGCTTGTTGGAATCATACTTGTGTTGATCGGGTGCCGACATCTTTACGGAGTCGCTGGCGGGGAACAGATGCGACAAAGGATGCTTTTAACAATCAATGGCTTGGTTGCCTTGGTGTTGGCCCTCCTTCTGGCAAAGCACTGGATACCCCTTGGCCCCGAAAAAGGGATACTTTTAAACCTCTGCTTCGTGTCTGGCATGATCGGCGGCCTAATGGCTTTCGTTCACCTCATTTATCACCAGTACGCTCGGATGTTAGCATGGTGCCTGGCACATCGTTTGGTTTTTCTTGCAATCCCAATGAGCTTGCTCCTGCTTGGCAGCGTGATTTGGCTTGGATTTGACTCCGTGTTCGGATGGGTTCCAAAACCGATTCGGAACCTACGTCCGCTAGTAACCCTTGCTCATGCCTTTCCCGGATTGGGACGTGAATTCATGCCAACACTTGATGAAGGATCCTTCCTCTACATGCCCACAACCATGCCGCATGCCTCTGTAGGTGAATCAATGGATGCCATGAGGAAGCAAGACATGGCCATAAGCCAGATCCATGAAATCAACTCTGTTGTTGGTAAGTTGGGGCGTGCGGAAACCGCCCTGGACCCTGCACCTGTTTCAATGGTTGAAACCGTCATTCACTATCATCCAAGGTATCATACCGATCAACGGGGACGCTTGCTGACCTTCGAGCATAACAGCAAGGAGAACGAAATCTTCAGAGATTTGAAAGGAAAACCCGTCAACGCCCCAGACCATCAGCCATACCTTGTACGTGGAAAGTTCGCCCGTGACGAGACCGGTAAGCTGATATCCAAACCTGGAGGCAAGCCCTTTAGTTTGTGGAGGCCCTCTCTGGACCCCAACCTGAACCCAGGTCGTGCTGCGTGGCCGGGAATTCGCTCTCCCGAGGATATCTGGAGGACTATTGTACAATATGCCAAGATACCTGGATCGACCTCGGCACCTAAATTACAGCCTATTGCGGCGCGACTGGTCATGCTTCAAAGCGGTATGCGGGCCCCCATGGGTATCAAGATTAAGGGACCGGATTTGGAAACCATTGAAACGGTGGCATTGCAATTGGAATTCCAGCTGAAACAGGTTCCTCTGGTCGAGTCTTCCACGGTCATCGCCGACCGTATAGTTGGAAAACCCTACCTTGAAATCGAGATCGATCGCGAAGCCATCGCGCGCTACGGGATTAAACTTGGCACCGTGCAGGAGATCATCGAAGTGGGTATTGGAGGAAAACATGTCACCACCACAGTGGAGGGACGTGAGCGATACCCGGTGAGGGTACGCTACATGCGGGAACGACGCGATCAACTGGAACAACTCGGGAGGATCCTGGTTCCCTCCCCGGATGGTGTACAAATCCCCCTGGGCCAGCTCGCGGACATCCGCTATCGTCAAGGACCCCAGAACATCAAAAGCGAGGATGGGTTTCTGGTGGGTTACGTTTTATTTGACAAAAAACCGGCATACAGCGAGATGCAAGTGGTTGAAGCAAGTGAAGCCTATCTGAAGGATTTGACGGAACAAGGCACCCTCAATCTACCATCTGGTGTCAGCTATGTTTTCGCTGGAAATTATGAAAACCAGATTCGATCCGAGAAGAGACTTCGAGCCATCATTCCCTTGGCACTGGCAGCCATTCTAATCATCCTGTATATGCAATTCAAATCCACCGCAACCACGATGATGGTCTTTTCAAGCATCTTCGTGGCTTGGTCGGGTGGATTTCTCATGCTGTGGCTATATGGTCAGGATTGGTTCCTGAACTTCAACTTGTTGGAGGTACCTCTACGTGAGCTTTTCCAAGTACAACCCTACAGCCTGAGTGTTGCCGTCTGGGTGGGTTTTCTTGCACTGTTCGGCATCGCGTCAGATGACGGGGTCATCATGGCGACCTATCTGGATCAATCCTTCGAACAACATGAACCGGATACCGTTCGCGGCATTCGTCTGACCGTCATCAAGGCAGGTAAACGCCGCATCAGACCTTGCCTGATGACCTTATCTACGACCGTCCTGGCTTTGTTGCCGATCATCACGTCGACCGGCAGGGGGGCCGGGGTCATGATTCCCATGGCTATTCCAACGATTGGAGGCATGACGGTCACGCTGGTAGGTATGTTTGTCGTTCCAGTGCTTTATGCATCCGTGAAGGAATTTCAGTTACGCCACAAACTTGCTCCCGGGGCAGCAGAGTGGATTTCCGCTCTCAGCCTGTTCGCACTGCCGGTGCTCAGCGGCACCCTTTCTAGCCAAAAGAAAGACATCGTTCCTGGTTCAGACGCCTGAGCATATTGATTATCTTCCTTTCATGGAGCCTTGGCGTCCTTACACCCAAGGATAAAGATGGACTGAGTTGCAAGTGACGTTAACTTCGCGCACTCGATCGAGAATTCAATGGGATAAACCAAGGCATTTATTAATGAGGCTGTGCACCATGCTGAAATGGCCAATGAATGATTTTTCTAGTTTTTTTAGGCTTATCTAACTTTTTTACTTGAATCAATTTTCAATTTTTCTAGGCTGGCCCATCCATGAAAACGACCAGATTTTCCAAGATCATCGCATTAAATCACCCCATGATCTTCAGTATGCTGATCTTTATATATTCTACGACAATGTGGAGTCAGCAGGGAATCACGAAGAGCCATTACCACTTGTTCAACCCAACACCCAGCCACCTGATGCGTGACTTCTCCACGGATCGTCCCGATTTGACAGAATCCCCGATGACCTTGGATGCTGGACATTTCCAGCTTGAATTAGATGGGATCAACACGACCTTCGATCACGACACCGAGGGAGGGCAAAACCTTAGCTCGCGCAGCACAACTTATGGTGGTGTAAACTTTAAGATCGGCTTACTGAACCATGTGGACCTACAAACAACCTTCGAGATCCAGAAAATCGAGATCATCAAAGACCGCATCCGTGGAATCAAAAGCCAAAATAAAGGATCGGGCGACCTCAGCAGCCGTCTCAAGATCAATCTTTGGGGTAATGATGGTGGCAGATCGGCCTTGGCCTTGATGCCATTTTTCAAATGGCCCTTGTCACGCATCAGGAGTCCGAAATGGTAAAACGGAGGGCGGTTTGATCCTTCCCTTCAGCCTTGACCTTGGCAATGGTTGGGGCTTGGGGGCACAAACCGAATTGGATCTTGTGAGGGACGAGTCAGGAGACCGGGACATTGAATATTTCAATACGATCACCGTGGGGCATGCAATCGTTGGCAACTTATCCGGGTATCTGGAATTCGCAGCACGTTTCACCCCGGAAAGCAATACTGATTGGCAAGG
>JAAZXX010000362.1 GCA_014239995.1 Verrucomicrobiia bacterium | reverse complement strand
ATCTTCGTTTATCAGGGGGAATGCTCGATCTGACGGGCAACGAGGGATCGACCACTCTTGAGGGAGGCCTGACGATTCGACAAGACAGTCAGATTGATATCACAGGCACCTACAATGCTCTGACCATTGACTCTCAGGTATCCGGATCAGGGGGCTTGCGCGTGACGGCCGTTGCCACTTCACTGGAGGAAGACGAAACACTGGTCCTCAGCGGTAGCAATCGATCCTTCTCAGGAGACTGGACCCTGGTGGGAGGGAAAACATTTGTGGCCTCTCCAGAGGCATTGGGGACAGGCACCGTGCATCTGCTCAATGCAAATCTTGAAATCAACGCACCGATCAAAATGCCTGAAGCGGATCTCATTCTCGAGGGAATGAGCGCTCTGGCACTGTTCGAGAATGCCACCTTCAAAGGTGTCCATTTCCGGCTGACAGACGGCACCGCCGTTACGATGCCAGCGGGATCATATGATTTTGGAACATGGACAAGCTTTTCGGAGGAACTGGGCCTCGACAGCCTTCAACTGGACCTGCTTGCAGGTTCCAGCCTGACTGTTCTTGAAAACAATCCACTCCCCACAGCAGGCACGGAATTCACAGGCGAGGGCGATTGGTTTTCCGTTACAAACTGGAGCGATGGCATCCCCCCTGACGGAGGGAACGCCATCATCAATGGAGTCGCGGAAATTACCAGTAACATTGGCACCAGCAACTCGGACAATCCGTCTCGCATCTTCGTAGGTGATCAGGAAACTGGCGTCCTGACGGTGACCGGAGGGACTCTGAGTGGTGCCCACTCGGGAACCAATGCTGGTATCTTCGTGGGACTCGGCCCGGCTGGAAACGGATCCGTCCACATCGAAGAGGGGGCCGCATTGCGCTCACAAGGCGGCGGCATGGTAGTTCAGATCGGTGATGAAACCGGAGGCTCAGGCCATGTGTCTGTGGCTGGACAGCTCTTTAATTACAAATTTTTCAGGATTATCAACGGCACCCTTGAAATGCTGCCCACGGGCATCAACCAAAGTTTCAATTCTGCGGATGTTTCGACCATCGCATCGAATGGCACACTCGCATTCCAGATCGAAGGAGACCAGGTCGGCGGACTTTTGAGATCCAATGACAACGGCTTGAACCTTGAGATAGATCCACAGGCAAACTTAACGGTCCAACTGACTGGCTCCATATCAGAGGGCGATACCTGGAGCCTTATTGATTATACCTCACTGGTTGGATCTTTTGTACAAGGGAAAGCATTTACGAACGAGCAAGGCCATCAGTTTACCTTGGAGTATGGTTCCGGCACCAGTGACCTGGTGACACTGACGCTGACGAAGCTCAATCCTGATGCCGTTGCCCCATCGGTGGAAATCATCCGACTTGACGACAGGCTGCAGGTGATCTTCAGCGGAGATCTGGAGTCCGCCTCCGAGGTCGATGGACCTTACACGGCAGTTGAAGGGGCCACATCTCCCTACACCGTCAGTGTCGATGCCCCACGTCGTTTCTATCGTGCTTCGCGTTAGGCGTCCTTGAGATAGCCTCGAAGTCCTCAATTAGATTGTACCGTCAGATTGGCTTCAGCCTTGCGTGGTTGGCCTTTGTGTGTCCATCAACGAATGGATGCGCAAGTTGCATGCGGGCGATTCGAAGACATCTATCGACAAGACGGCATTTTGGATTCGCAACTTTTTCGTGACCTTAGAAGCATACCATGGTCGAAGTCCGCTGAGCTATTCCTTGAGGGGCGGTGATTGCTTGAACCGTATCGGAAATGGGTTTCGATGATGGGCCCCAAAAGAATGTGGGCCACATCTTGCAGAAGAACTCGTTTCCGGCAAGCAAAGCAGCATTCTCTAGGAGACATCACGTCCCAGGGTCAGCATGACGTTTGCCTCCTTGGGTATGACCTCCACAGGGGCCTCGGATTGAAGTAACTGCTCTGTTTCCATCACCTCGAGCACGGCTTCCAGGATCTCGGGATCGTCCTTACCAATGTCGTTCAGGGTACCACCAACCACTTCAGGGCGCTTGGCCGTGGCCTCGGCCATCTTTCTGGACACCTTGTTGGCGGTTTCACTCCGGATGAGCCCAACCCTGTTTTCTCCGTCCTGCTTCATGGCACTTGTCACCTGAACCAGGCGTTTAACTACCTTTTCTGTAATATTTTTGACCATGGCCTGATCGGTGAAAGCCACCTTTCGAATATACACAGACCCCAATTCATAACCCCATTTTTCCGAAAGAGGTGAAACTGAAGTGCGCACGGTACGGCTGAGACTGTGACGATCTTCGAGCATTTTATCCATCTCGAGATTACTGAGAGAGGAAATGGTGGAGCTGGCAACATTGGCTTCCAGGGACCCCTCTGGATTGGAGTTCACAAAAAGGTAATCCACGGGGTCATTGACACACATCTCATACCAGATACCCACTCCCATGGGAGTGCCTTCCTCGGAGTTGACCATCAATTTCCTGAGGTAACTCTGTCGAATCCTGGATGAAACCTTGTAGCGTTTCCCAAAGAAAGGAATCAACAATGCCCGCGGGCCAAACTGCCTGACTGGAAATTGAATGCCTGGTTTGGTCAAGGTACCCACCACTTTTCCAAAAAGCGTGTAAACCTGGGATTCACACTCAATGACAATGGTGTAAATTCCCAATACCTTGGCCATGCTCAGGACCAAGGGCAGAAAAGCCAGCCCCAGCAAGCCACTGAGCAGGGGAATAACGACCAAAAAACCTCCTATATCCTCCATTTTAAAAAACTTTCTTCCTGTTGTTTATCGATTGACTTCAATACTCCGACGGGAACGCTGCAACAGCGGAACCCTCATGTTGCGAATGTATGCCACCAAGCCCTGAGCCCCTCCCCTCGCCTTAACCTCGGAAAGCGTCCCAGCAAGCACACGCAGAGGTGCCACCTCGGCTTGAGCGTTGTTCATTGATATTTCCACAGCACGGTTACTCATGGTGATTTGCTGCTCAGCTTCCGCCTTTGCGGTGCTGATGTCCGCTGCAACCTGATTGCGCGTACTATTGATGGCAGAGAGTGCCCGATCCACTTCCTGAGGCGGATCAATTTCTGTGATCAGGGCCGCCTCGAGCTGAACTCCATAGCGTTTGGCGGTAGTGACGCATTGCTCCTCCATGTATTTGTTGAGAACATGAAGGTTTTTACGCAGATCATTGATCGAAACACCTTCGGAAATTTCCACCGTGGAACTTTCTTCCTCCGAGACCCCGTCCTGTGCGAGCAAACTCTGCCCCTTGGGGTCTTCAAAATTGGCGATCCTTTCTCGAAGAACGGATACAAAATATCCCATCACGTGTTCCAAGGGACTTTGTACGCCAAAAAGATACGCATAGAGATTATTCTCACAGACCTTGAATCGGATCTGTCCATTGACCCCGGTGGTCAGGTTATCCTTGGTAACGGCCTCGATGGAGTCCTGGTGTTTGGTTGGATCCCAGGTAAGGGCGACCGTCTGGGTGGCAACCGATACCTTGTGGACTTTCTGCCAAGGCCATTTGAAATAAGGGCCTCCGGGCTGGACAACTTCCACTGCTGGGTAACGGTAGAGGCCTGCATCCTCACTTTGGAGCTCGGAGGGTTCCTCACTTCCACCCGGCATCCGTACGGCCTTACCCAGGGAGGAGATCACGGCACGTTCGTTGGGCTTGACGGTGTAAAAACCGGATACAAGGCAAGTGAAGGCAATATAAACACACAGGCCACCACCCAGCGCTAGTAAAGATAAGTATATAGTCATGATCTATGAATTTTTTATTCAACACAGCTTCAGCCAGAGCACGAGAATATGTTTACAAATATGCCCTGAAAGGCTTTTTCTTAAAAAAAAGTAACCATAGGCTAAAATTGCGCCAATGATAAAATGAATTTTATTTTATAATAGAACTCATTTCATATACAAGGTAAGTGAAATGCAAAACTTCTATGTTTTGCATTGATCGCAAAATATTCCGCGCATCTGGAACTCGAGGCCCTTCAAGACTCACGGTTCCATGCAGAGGAGAATTCACCCTTTCGACCGTGCCAATTGATCTTCCGTGTCAAATACATGGTGGAGGCTATCATGGCAAACATGCCCAAGGATCCAAACAGAAGAGCGTAATCCTGGCGACGCGCATGGCTGGGGACAAAACCGGGATTGCTCTGACGCCTTACTCTCAGCTAGAATCCAGCCATGAGCCTCGTTCACCTACTGCCTGACCATGTCGCCAACCAGATCGCCGCTGGGGA
The DNA here is from genome assembly GCA_014239995.1 of Verrucomicrobiia bacterium. Classification (GTDB taxonomy): domain Bacteria; phylum Verrucomicrobiota; class Verrucomicrobiia; order Limisphaerales; family AAA164-E04; genus AAA164-E04. Next base: position 378 of record JAAZXX010000362.1, on the reverse strand, counting down.
AGTGGTGGAGCGGCCTGCAAGTGTCGTGAAGGAGTTGGTAGAGAATGCCATCGATGCCAAAGCCCGGAGGATCACCATCGAGATCGATAACGGGGGGCGAAGCCTGATACGCGTTACGGATGACGGTATCGGCATGCAGCGTGACGATGCCTTGATGTGCCTTGAAAGGCATGCAACGAGCAAGATCAGCGCGGCAACCGATCTCTCAGATATCCACACCATGGGATTTCGAGGTGAGGCACTGCCGAGTATTGCCAGCGTGAGCCGCTTTACATTGACATCGCGTGACCGAGAAGATGCCAGTGGGGAGGCAACCCGTGTCATTGTCCAGGGAGGCAAGATGTCACACGTGGAAGCAGCCCCGGGGCCCAAGGGCAG
>JAAZXX010000361.1 GCA_014239995.1 Verrucomicrobiia bacterium | reverse complement strand
TGGAGGATATGGTGGTGGTGGGTGCCGAAAACAGGCAACTTGGAAATCCCGTACCATCTTTTCTCAAGCGCGAATCGACCTTTCAAGCCAAGGCGTTCTTTCGTTCAAATTCTCCACTGAGTGCGGCACAGTTGTTTCAGGCTGATGTCGCAACTCAGACCACGCCCGGCTTCAGGCATGGTGCCCATCTGATGTTTCGTGAGCTTTGCCTCATGCCACAAGGGAAGGTGTCCATGATTCGTTTTATTGAGATGATGCCACGTTTTCTTAATTGGCAGACCGCTTTTCATAAATCTCATCAAGATACGTTTCCCAATATGCTCGGCCTTGAAAAGTGGTGGGCTGTCCTGACTGCTTCCATCACACAGTACAACGAGGGACGCCGATGGAACATGAAGAGAAGTCTGGATGAACTGGGACGTATCCTGAATCCACCCGCCAAGATTGCGACGGATCCTGGGACTCTTCCCCAGTGGCAGACGGTTCCATTTAAAGAGGTGATTGCCAGTTGGGGAGCAGAGGAGAGATCCTTGCAGATCAAGCACTTTACGCGACAACTAGAGATCCTCAAGGCCAATTCATTGTTTGAAGTGGTGCCAGTCATTGAGGGCTACCTTGAGTGGATGCAGGGCTTTGGGGATGCCCTGGGGCGGGTTGGATTTGATCCGCTTCAGCGTGGGCAGCTTGTATTGCGCGAGGGCCAAATTATCAGAAGAGCAACGGAGCAACTCGAACGACTCGAGCAAGAACGTTTGAGGGTTCTTGCGATCTATCAGGCCATGGAGTTACGGAAAGACGGGGTGATTACCCCTTGAAACAAAAGGTGCCTGACTTCCACTCTTTTTCCTCCTGGCATTGTGTGAGTTGGCAGTTGAGCTCCTGAAAACATCGCAAGACTCCCGGAAATTGTTCCTTCAGGATGCCTGCCAGGATGAGGTGTCCTCCTGCTTGAACCCGGCCGATGATTTTTTCTGAGTGGTCCTTAAGCAGGTCGTGAGTGAGGTTGGCACAGACGACGTCGTGACGTCTGCCTGGCTTAGCCTTCAAACGAGCAAGGTCACTTCGCGTGATCCTTGTGCGTTCAAGGACTCCATTGATAGCCGCATTCTCACGGGTGATTTTTACGGCGTCGGAATCGAAATCGAAGGCCTTGACGGGGGTGAATCCCATTTTTGCTGCTGCGATGGCGAGGATACCGGAGCCTGTTCCAATGTCCAATAGGGATTGAGATCTGGCGCTTTCCCGGAGTCTTACGACGTGTTCAAGACAGAAACGAGTGGTGGCATGCTGACCGGTGCCAAAGCTCAAACCCGGATCAATCACAACCAGTTGCTGCCCCTTGAGGGCCTTTCTACGGCTCCAACTGGGACGAATGAGGAGTTGCCTGCCGATTTGGATGGGCCTGAAATGGCGTTTCCAGGATTCGTTCCAGTCAAGGGCCTTGATCTTCCTACATCGTATCTTTGGGACGTTCTTCCCGCATGCATCCGGGAAGAAATGCAGGATCTGGTTCCTCAGCGCTTTTGCCTTTTGAATATTCCAGCGGGTTCGGTCTTCGATGAAGGTAGACACGATGGCATACTCACCTTCCAGCGGACGATAAGCCGAGGTGGATTGTTCTAATACGCGCCCGAGTAATTCCGTGGCAGCTTCCTCCAGGCATGCAGGAACTTCCATAGAAACCTGCCAGATGGGTGGTTTATCCATGATGGAACGATATAAGACTGGGGGCAGTGAATGGCTGTCTGGCTTGATGTGTGTTCAGCTGGAAGCTATTGCCTGCCTTTGGAGTTGGATCAGCTCCTTGATCCCCTTGCTTCCATATGCCAGCAATTGATCCAGTTCGTTCTGGCGAAATGTACCCTTTTCGCCTGTGCCTTGAACTTCAATAAATTCATCCTTATCCGTCATGACGAGATTCATGTCCACTTCTGCATGGACGTCCTCCTCATAGTTAAGGTCCAGCAGCGGTGTCCCTTGAACCATTCCCATGCTGACTGCCGCTACCCCGTTGATAATCGGTGATGCCTTGAGGAGCCCCTTGGCGAGCAGCGTTTCCATGGCAAGACCAAGGGCAACGTAGGCCCCCGTAATCGAGGCTGTGCGGGTGCCTCCATCGGCCTGCAAGACATCGCAGTCAACCCAGATGGTCCTTGGTCCTAATTGTTTCAAGTCGACTGCAGCGCGTATAGCCCGGCCAATCAGACGCTGAATCTCTTGGGAACGTCCATCGATGCGTCCTTTGTTAGCATCGCGTTGCTTGCGGGTGTGTGTGGAGTAGGGGAGCATGGAATATTCTGCGGTGATCCATCCACCAGGTTTTTTCTGCTCCTTCATCCATCGAGGGATGTTCTCCTCAATAGTGACACCGCATACCACACGGGTGTTACCCCATTCGATGAGGGTTGAACCCGTGGCATGGGGTGCAATATGATTTTGAAACCGGATGGACCGTAGCTGGTCTGCCTGCCGGTTTTCCGACCTCTTTAGTTCCTTTTCCGATGGTGTTTTCTCGTCCATTGATACCGTGTTTTGCGTCATAAAAGTGAAAGGATGCCAAAGGATGTTCCCCCTTGCAAACTGAATGCGATGGTCTCATGTCCTGTTTCGATATGGGAGGCTCATGAGTATGGATTACCATTCGCGTGAGAACCCTGTGAGGGTATGACGCCTTGTGTTCTTTGCCTGGTGGGACCCTGATGACTGCACGTTGCAGCAATAAATGGTTGCGACGTTCACTTTTTACTACCAAAGGGATGAGGTTTTCCCTACTACATAGTCATCTGACATGATGACCAGTACCGAAATTAGAACATCCTTCCTGGAATTTTTTAAGTCCAAGCAGCATACGCTTGTCCCGTCCTCGAGCCTGATGCCCGATGCGCCAAACCTTCTCTTTACGAATGCTGGTATGAATCAGTTCGTCCCCATTTTCCTTGGACAGCAACATTGTCCTTATGAGCCTGGGCGGGCCGTTGATACGCAGAAGTGCATCCGGGCGGGAGGAAAACATAATGACCTGGAAGACGTGGGTATGGATACCTACCATCACACGTTCTTTGAGATGCTTGGTAATTGGAGTTTCGGGGATTATTTTAAGAGGGAAGCGATCCATTGGTCATGGGAGTTGCTGACGGAAGTCTGGAAATTTCCTAAGCATCGGCTTTACGCCACAGTTTATAAACCGGACCCAAGCAAGGGAGATCCTGCCACATTTGATCAGGAGGCGTATGATCTATGGGTGGATATTTTTAAATCGGCGGGCCTGGATCCTGATGTTCATGTCGTCTTTGGCAACAAGAAGGATAACTTTTGGATGATGGGTGATACCGGTCCATGCGGTCCCTGTTCAGAACTGCATATTGACCTGACAGAGGCTGGTGATACCAAGGGTAGCCTTGTGAATGGCGATCGTGCGGAGTGCATGGAAATATGGAACCTTGTCTTCATCCAGTTTAATGCCAATCCGGACGGGACATTTACAGATCTTCCCGCTAGACATGTCGACACAGGTATGGGGTTTGAGCGTGTTGTCAGCGTGATACAGAATACACGAGGCTTTACGGAGTTTAACCATGCCATATCCAACTATGAGACGGATGTTTTTAGACCCTTATTTGATCGTCTTGAAAAAATGAGTGGCAAGCAATACGCTTCAACTCTTCCGGATGTGGGGCAGGAAATACTCTCTGAGCAGGAGAAAATAGATGTCGCCTTTCGTGTGATTGCCGATCATATCCGTACCCTGAGTTTTGCGATTTCCGATGGTATCTTGCCAGGTAATACGGAGCGCAACTATGTCCTGCGTCGTATCCTCCGTCGTGCCGTGCGCTACGGGCGTGCACTCGATTTTCGTAAACCTTTTTTTTATGAACTTGTGGATGTGCTTTCAGAAACGATGGGAGAAGTTTTTCCCGAATTGCAGGAGCGAAAGTCGTTGATTCAGGATACTATCCGTGCTGAAGAAACAGCATTCAATAAAACCCTCGATCGAGGGATACAGTTGTTTTCTGAAAAGGCCTCCACCCTTTCGGCAGGGGATCAAATCGATGGGGATTTTGCTTTCAAACTGTATGATACGTATGGCTTTCCGTTAGATCTTACCGGATTAATGGCAAGGGAACGCCGTTTGAATGTGGACGGGGCTGGATTCGAGGAACATATGGAAATGCAGCGCGCACGCGCACGTGCCGCCCAGCATCAGGAGGTAATCTCTGTCTCAAGCGTCGAGACAACCGTGGCTACCCGCTTCGAGGGTTTTGAGCTTTCGAGCTGCGATGCCGTCATCCAGGAAGTTATCGTGGAGAAAGACGCTGTTGCTGTGATTTTGGATACCAGCGTTTTTTATGGAGAAATGGGAGGCCAGGTAGGGGATCAGGGCAAACTTATTCGAGAAAGGCAGGGATGGGCGGTGCAGGATACTCGCAAGGTTGGAGACACCATCATGCATGTCTTGCCCCTGCATCATCCGGTTACCCTTGAGCAAGGGCAAGCGGTTCAACTTGAGATTGATTTGAAACGTCGTCATGCCATTCAACGGCATCATACGGTGACTCACCTTCTTCATTGGGCATTGCATGAGGTGGTTGGGCCAGATGCCAAGCAGAAGGGCTCCTTCGTAGGTCCCGAGAAATTGACCTTTGATTTTAATAGCCA
>JAAZXX010000360.1 GCA_014239995.1 Verrucomicrobiia bacterium | reverse complement strand
CGGCTTCCCACTGGGTGACCGGTCTGATTGATGACGTGGCCATCTGGAAACGTGCCTTGAGCGAGGATGAAGTCAATTCCGTGGGGCAGAATGGTGTGCCAAGCCCTTCAAGCGGGGGTGGTAACCGACCTCCTGGTCTGGTGGCTCACTGGCCTCTGGATGAAATCCAGGGAACCAAGACCCCTGATATTGTCAGTGGTTATGACATGGAGATCACCAACCTGACTGCGGATGATGTGGTTCCCGGCCATGACGGGAACGCTTTCTCCTTTTCGAACGAGCGTCAAACGCTCCTCTCCCGTGTGCATGATGATGGTGATGATCTGCCCGCCAACAAGCATGCTGCTCACACGATTTCGATGTGGGTGAATGTCGAGGGTGAAGGTCAGAATGACCTGCGTGTCTTTTCTGAAGGTAACACAGAAAATAGTAACCCTCTCTTCAATATTGGTACCCACACCGGTGGTTCTGATGGCACGGTGGATTTCTACATCCGCCAGAGTGGGTGGAGCACCTACGGACATGCCCATTCAGGCCAGACGGCCTTTGACAGTACCTGGCGTCATATCGCCTGGGTGCAGGACGGTGGTGATCGCGTGCTGTATGTGGACGGCGTGCCTGATGAACTTGAGATCGAGCCCAAGCCCGAAGGCGACTGGCTGCTCAATGACACCTCCATCGGTGGCATTCTCCGTGCCTCGGCCTCGCACTGGGTGACCGGCCTGATCGATGACGTGGCTATTTGGAAGCGCGCTCTGAGTGAGGACGAGATTAACTCCGTTATCCAGAACGGTGTACCCAAGGTCACCTCAGGTAACCTGCGTCCTCTTGGCATTGCCAGCTTTGATTCCGAATTCAGCGCGGTTGCTGGTGGCGGTACTGCGATTCTCACATGGGATGCTTCTGCAGATGCTAACCTGAGCATCAATCGTGGGGTAGGTGATGTCACCGCAGCCTCCGAGTTTGGTGTGGGTAGTGTTGAGGTCCAGGTGGATGCATCCACAACCTACACCCTTACGGCCACGCGAGGAAACGAAAGCACCAGTGCTACCGTATTCGTCACCGCCTATGACGGTATCGAGGATGGATGGAGTCTGATCGAAAACTTCGAGTTGCGTGAGGAAACCAGCATCAACGGCCAGCATCGCTGGAAGAACCCCGAAGGAACCACTGCAGTGGTTGATACTGAAGGTCCTTTCGGCAAGGCAATGACCCTTCAGGGTTCTGCCCTCAGTGCCCTCCTGCTGGGATCCAAGACGCTCAAGGAAGGTGAAAAAGCCACCCTGTTTTACCGCGTGGTTGGATATGACGGCGACGAACCCGCCATCCAGTGCAATGTGGGACTGAGTGAGAAGCCTGTCCGGTTCATCGGTGACTTCGATAACGATGTGGGTCCCTTTGTGCAGATGAGTGACATTGAGGGATTTGGTCTCGATATGTATGCCATCAACGGTTTTGGTGAGGCCCTCGACTGGACCGGATCCACGGTGGATTATGAGACGGTCTACAACGTCTGGATGGATGTCACCAATCTCGGTCTGGAGGAGGGTGATCTCTTTACCGTCTATTTCCAGGATGCCAGTGGTGGCGACAGGACCGAGGCCTTCAAAGGTTATGCCTCCGATCGTAATCCTGCTGGTAGCACGGATCTGGGATTGCCCGGGCCTGACCTGGATACCTTGTTCATCAGTTCCCATAACGGAGCGCTGCAGGCCAACCAGTTCCTTGTCGATGATTTCTACATCAGCAGCGGCGGGTTCAGTGCCAGTGTGCCAACGGCACCGGGTGGAGTGAGTATGATTCCAGAGGTGGATGAGCCTGATGTTGCGGGTTCCATCAGCGGCATTGCCGTCAGTGATAACAAAGTCGTGATCAGCTTCACCGGTCAATTGAAGTCCTCCGACAGTGTCACGGGCCCTTATGCGCCTGTTGCCGGGGCCTCGGGTGATTCCTACGAAGTGAATCCTGACCAGGCCCAGCAGTTCTACATTGCTGAATAAGGCACAAAAAACGATATCGTTTTAAAATCATGCGCCCCCCGGATTCGGGGGGCGTTTTTTTTTGTCCCGGTCGAAACGTCCACATGGTTGATCCACGTGGCAGTCATTTCCATCAGGGGGAACGGACATGCGTTTGAAGGACCTGTATCGACTCGTGATTGCGAGTAGTGCTACCCCTTTTTGAGACAGAACCCACAACCCTATGCTGTTGACGCTGTGGATCGGCTCGGGCTAGTCTCCATCCTTATGGAACCCAGTCAGCATTTATTGACCACCCTGGATTATATGATTTTTTTTGGATCTCTGATCCTGGTCATGGTGATCGGTCTTTGGGCGGGACGAAGGGAGAGCAGTGTCGAGGATTTTTACCTGGCAGGCAGGGATGCCCGCTGGTGGGGGGTTGCCGGGTCCATTTTTGGTTCCAATGTTTCCGCCAATCACATTGTCGGGATGATGGGGGTTGGCTTTACCCTGGGATTTGTTGAAAGTCATTTTGAAATCACCGCCATCCTTGGTTTGCTGTTGCTCTGCTATTTCTTTCTGCCTGTTTACCGAAAACTGAATATTTATACCCTCAGTGATTACCTGAGCCGCAGGTATGATGATCGATCACGTGTCGCATACGCGGTCATCATGGTCACCATCATCGTGGTGGTCATGATGGTGCCGGCCTTTTATATCGGGTCCCGCGCCTTGAACATCCTGCTGGTGGATCAATCACAGATTGATGCGGCCCTTGAAGCGGCCCGCATTGGTAACCCGACCGGCATTCAGATCAATCAAACAACCTATATCATCGGGATCCTGATCATGGCTCTCGTGGCGGGTGCTTACACCATCGTGGGTGGGTTGAAGGCGGTGATTGTGACCGATGTGATCCAGTCGGTGTTCATGCTGGTGGCTGCGGCAGCGGTGGCATACCTGACTTTTGGACAGGCTGAAATTGGGGGATGGGCTGGCATGCGGGCTCTGGATGCGGAGGGCAAGGACCTGATGCACCTTTACCTTCCCATGAATCATCCTGCGCGTCCTTGGACGGGAATGTTCAGTGGACTCCTGATCCTTCATTTTTACTATTGGAGTGCCAATCAGTTTATTGTCCAGCGAGCACTGGCGGCACGTTCTGATCGTGAGGCACGTATCGGGATCGTGACCGCTGGTTTCTTCAAGTTGTTGATTCCGTTCATGTCCATTGGTACGGGTGTGGCCGCATTTTACTTTTTTCAAGCCAAGATGCCCGGGGTCCCGGTAGACGGTGATACCGCTTTTCCATTGCTATTGCGCGAGGTGGTGGCACCCGTTGGCTGGGGGCTGGCTGGACTGGTGGCGGCTGGTTTGATCGGTGCGATCCTTTCCAGCATAGATTCCATGCTCAACTCAGCAGCAACCCTGATTACCTTCGATATTTATGGGCGCTTCATCAACCCCCAGGCCAGTGAGCAGCAAATGATTAAGGTTGGAAGGATATGCATCACCCTGTTTGTCATTGGCTCGGCTCTGCTGACCATTTTTATCTTTGACCCGAACAGCAGGGAGCCTTTCTTCACTTATGTTGCAAAGCACCAGAGCCGCTTGATCCCGGGATTGGTGGTTGCCTTTGGCATGGGCATGCTCTGGAAAGGCGCCACGGCCTCCGGCGGATTTTGGGCCATTATCACCGGCATGGTGGTCTCCTACGCGCTCCTTCCCATCTACGCGGCAACGCTTGGTAAGTCCGAGACGGTTGCCGCATGGCTGGGTTCGGAACTGAACTTTTTCCATGCCGTGTTCATTGCCGCACTCTCTGCCTGCCTAGTGCACGTGGTGGTGAGCATTAGTACACAGGGAGATGCTGAGAAAAGCAAGTTGACCTGGGAGGGACTTGGGCTGATCAGCCATGAGCGCCTGATGTCCTATGCCAGGCGCATTGGCCTGACCGTATTCATTTTCATTATACTGGGGGCCTGTATCGTCCAGGCTGTCATCACCCCGCCAATCGCTGCCATTGGCGGCGCTGGCTGGACCCTGGGAATCACCACATACGCCACCCGTCAATCCCCCAGGAATGACGGCGAGTCCGGCCTGGACGATCGCTACCTAGCCGGCCTGCTGGCTTCCTGTGCCGTGTTTGTGCTGTTCTACTTTTACTGAGAGCAGGGCATTGCCAGTTCCCTGGCGTGCATGAAAACGGACGTATTTCCATGCCTGCATGTGCACCCCTCGCAAGTGGCCACGGAAAGGGGGTCTCAAGGCTTGTCGCAGCTGTGGGGATGCGCGAGAATACAGACATGATGCACCTTCCCAGATGGCCGCTTGCCGGGGAATTCCTCCGCTTTGCCATGTCCTTCTTTCTCATGGCGGAAATACTGATCTTTCCATGCAATCTCAGGGCGGAGACGGTCGACAAAGCAAAGGATGCCACATGGCGTGTTTTCATTTTCGCGGGCCAGTCCAACATGGTTGGCTCTGATTCAAGACTGGAGGATATTCAACGCTTTCCACCTTTTCATGGATTGGAAAGACCCCAGGAAAAAGTTCGGTTTGCCTACTGTATCGGCCGCGAAAACAAGATGAGGTCTGATGGCTGGGTTGACCTGCAGGCCGTGGACGGGGTGGTGGGTCCTGAATTAAGCTTTGCTCGCAAGGTTTCCGGTAGCGTGGATGCACCCCTTGCGATCATCAAATGCGCGGC
>JAAZXX010000035.1 GCA_014239995.1 Verrucomicrobiia bacterium | reverse complement strand
ATCCTCGGCGCTCTTAGGAATGCGATCGAGATCCCTTTCACTGTCAAGACACGCCTCGGATTCAATGATACAAGGGGCTATGATCAACTGCTGAGTATTTTCGCCAGTTCATCCATTGATCTTCTAACGATCCACGGACGCACCGTGAAGCAGATGTACCGATCAGAGGTCGATTACGGTGCCATTCGCATGGCCACACAAACGATGACATGCCCTGTTCTTGCCAACGGTAATGTCTATTCGGCCCTTCACGCAATGAAGGTCATGAGGCTTACCCAGACTCAAGGGTGGATGATCGGCCGTGGTGCCATTCGCAATCCCTGGCTTTTCAATCAAATCCGAGCATTAAAGGATGGTCTGACATTCCCCATTCCATGCGGTTGGGACGTGCTTGACTACATCAAATCGCTCTATGAAACGTTGATGTTTGAACCTTGTGAGGAGTCAGCACACGTCAGACGCCTGAAAAAATACATGAATTTTATAGCCCTCGGGATCGATCCAAGGGGTTTCTTTTTAGACGCTATTCGGAAAACTCACACCAAAAAAGAATTCTTTGATGTTTGCAGGGAGCACTTGCAGCACAAGGATCCCATGCCACTGGAACCTTACGAAATTCCCATGAAACCAAGAGACGTTCTTGCTGGAGCTCACCGATGACCTTACCCCCTGCCCCATACACCTGCAACTGACATGGGAACCAACCCTTCAAAACTCCCAGCCGAGGCCCGCCTTCACTTTACCCTCCTCGTGCCCGCTTATAATGAGGAAGAACGGATCGAATCCACATTGAATGATTACGCTGATTTCTTCGGAAAACACTTCGATGGAACCCTCAGGCTGATGGTCGTACTCAACGGATGCCGAGACGCGACCTTGGAGGTGGTAAAATCATGCGCGGCAAAATGGAACCAGATCGAGGTGATCGAATTTACAGCCCCCATAGGCAAAGGGGGAGCACTGATCGAGGGACTTAAGCATGCACCTGAGACAGATATCATCGGTTACACCGATGCGGATGGTTCAACCCCTCCCTCCGCCATGCTTGATCTGCTAAAGATGTCTAATCATGCCGACGGCGTCATAGGATCCAGGTGGTTACCCGGAGCCATATTGAAGCGCGAGCAGACACTGACACGCCGGTTTGCCAGTCGCGTTTTTCACCGTATCGTGCACTGGCTTTTTCACTTGGGTTTTCAGGATACCCAGTGCCCGGCCAAGGTGTTCAGGAAAGGCCCGATTATGGAAATACACAAGGACTTGATGATTGCAGATCTGGCTTTTGATGTAAATTTGCTCTACTTGCTCAAGCGGGGTGGCTTCAAAGTCAAGGAAGTACCTACTGAATGGACTGACAAACTGGGATCAAAAGTCACCCAGACCTTATTCAGATCATCCCTGACCATGTTACTTTCCATTATTCGCCTCAGGCTTGTTTACTCCCCTTTGAGGTTCATCATGCCGTGGTTAAGACCTTTGGAGACTTATCTTTACAAAAAACTGAGGTCACCATTTATTGTGTCCCACCGCAAAAAAAGCCCCCATCACTTGAGGCATGACGCAACTGACATCAACCTGCCGTGAAAACCTGTATGCGCCTGGAAACCAATACTCTCATCCCGGCAATCGACCCCGCTTGCACGCCTTCCACGGTCCGTCCTTGAATGAAGGTATCACTTGTAACCTGCCGCCCCCTTCAGCGGATCAAAGACCCTGTCCGTTCCAGGATATCTGATCCCATTCTGGCGTTGTTCATACCCTCATTCCATGTTGGCGCGTATGGCACACAACAATAAAAATTTTATACTGCATGGCATTTGAATGCAGCTGACCTTTTTTGGGGGAAACAAGCAGATCGTTCCTGATAAAGTGAAATTTGAATCTTGGTCACACATTGGGCAATTAAGATTGCCCAATGAACATGAGCAACACTATCTTGAACCCATCTCATTTGATGTCAAAGCATGCGCAAAGGTTGATCTGCAATGATTAGAGCGATTTTTTTATATTACCTTCCCGTCGAGACTCGTGTACCCTTGAAGTTTGGAATCGAGACCCTCACGAGTGTGATCATCGCCAGGGCCAAGGTATGCGTTGAGTCGAGCGATGGAACCTTCCATGACGGATGGGGAGAGACGCCCCTGAGTGTGCAGTGGGTTTGGCCAGGAGAGCTTCCCTACCATGAACGGCTCTCGGATATGCAAGGTTTTTGTGCCGAATTGGCCCGGTCACTTCATTGTTTTGAATCCATAAACGATCCAATCGAGCTGGGATGGCGATTCCAAGAGGAGCTACTCCCGTCGTTGTGGAACCGGTTTAATGCAACCCATCGCCTTGGCAAGGAACCCATGCCTTGGCTCGCAGCGCTGGTTTGCCTTTCCACATTCGACATTGCAATACACGATGCGTTCGGAAAATCGCGTGGCAGAGAAATTTATCAGTGCTATGGACCTGATTGTCTATCCCACGACCTGCATCGATATCTTCAGGCGGTTGAAGATTCAAATACCCTCTTTTTGAATAAGTATCCTCAACACTACCTGCAAAGGAAGCGCCCCCAGCAACTGACCGCTTGGCATCTGGTGGGAGGACTGGACCCTTTATCTGAAGATGAACTCACTGGGAAGGAACCTGCGGATGGATACCCCATTTTACTGCGAGACTGGATCCGTAGCGATGGTTTGACGTGCCTTAAAGTCAAATTGCGCGGAAATGATCCCAATTGGGACTTAGATCGCATTTTAAAAGTGGGTAAAATCGCTCTTGAAGAAGGGGCGGTATGGTTGAGTACTGATTTCAACTGCACGGTGACCGACCCGGATTACGTCAATGAAATCCTCGACCAATTGATGGATCGTTCCCCACGCATTTACGGCATGCTTCTGTATGTGGAGCAACCCTTCCCTTACGACCTTGAAAAGCATCCCATCGATGTACACAGCGTCTCGGCACGCAAGCCACTCTTTCTGGATGAGAGTGCCCACGACTGGAAACTCATTCGCATGGGCCGTGAACTCGGCTGGACGGGTGTGGCGCTGAAAACCTGTAAGACCCAGACAGGCGCCCTCCTGAGCGCATGTTGGGCCAAGGCCCATGGAATGACACTGATGGTCCAGGACCTCACCAATCCCATGTTGGCACAGATTCCCCATGTTCAGTTGGCCGCTCATACAGGCACCATCATGGGCGTGGAGACAAATGCCATGCAGTTCTATCCTGAGGCGAGTTCGCCTGAAAGAAAGATCCATCCAGGACTCTATGAAAGACGCCAGGGCATCGTTGATCTGAGTTCCCTGAAGGGTCCCGGGTTTGGGTATTGCCTGGAGTCTATAGAACGATCCTTGCCCGAGCCTGCCCTTGTGCTTGAATAAGGTCGGCATGGAAGACATCGACCACAAGCATTCCGAAGAAGATCAGTCATCATGCTCGTTGAGAAAGCAACTCAGCGAGGGCATTGGAAAACACTCCATTTCGAACCCTCATGATAGGGAATCTCTGGCAAAACTCTATCGCAGGGCGCTCATCGAGGATGCCTTACCATTCTGGTTCCCGCGATGCTGGGATAAGGCCCACGGCGGTTTTTTTTCATGCCTTGACCGCGATGGAACAGTGCTGGATACGGACAAATCTGTCTGGGCTCAAGGGCGGATGAGCTGGATGCTGCTGCGTTGTCATCAGGATATCATGCCAAATGATATGTGGTTGCAGTGGGCTGAGTCCGGGATCCAATTTCTAAAAAACCATTGTTTCGACAAAGACGGCAGAATGTTCTTCCATGTAAGTCGCGAGGGAAAAGCAATCCGCAAAAGACGGTACGCTTACACTGAGGCCTTTGCCGCCATCGCCCTGGCAGCCCACGCCAACGTCAGGAAGGACGAAGAGTCAGCTGAAAGGGCCAAGCGACTGTTGCAACATTTCTTAAAATGGCATTTCAACCCACCACCTGAGGCAACACCCAAGCACACCCACCACCGACCTCTCATCTCACTCGGTCCCAGGATGATAGCTCTGATAACGGCACAGGAACTACGCCACCAGCTTGGACCCGATCCAGCCTTCAATTCCATTATTGATCAAATGCTGGAGGAAATCATGGCGGGATTCGTAAAACAGGATCTCAAGTGCGTGCTTGAGCTTGCCCAACCTGATGGAAATATCTCCGATCACCTGGATGGTCGCACCCTGAATCCAGGACACGCCATCGAAGCCGCATGGTTCATGATGCTGGAAGGTGCAGAAAGGGGAGAATCTGGCCTGATCAAGACCGCCTGTCAGATGCTGAAATGGACATGGGAACGTGCTTGGGACAAGCGGGATGGGGGATTACTTTACTTCACTGACATCCATGGAAAGCCCGTCCAGGAATATTGGCACGCCATGAAGTTCTGGTGGCCCCACAACGAGACCATGATTGCATCTACCATGGCATATCAGCTGACAGGTGAACTCGCATTCGCCAAAATGCACGCATCTGTACACAACTGGGCTTTCGGACGGTTTATGGATCCCGTTCACGGGGAGTGGTATGGCTATCTTCATCACAATGGAGAGGTTTCAAACTCTGCGAAGGGCAACCTTTGGAAGAGTTGCTTTCATTATCCCAGGGCCCTTCTCTTCTGCCATCAGTGGTTGATGAAAAACCCAAAGGTTCTTTAACGAGCGTTCAAAAAACGCCGATAGAAACGTAAGGATCATAAACAATAATTCCTGAAAAGACTGGTTTTTCGCAGCAAAGGGATTATGGTCCGATAAGGACAGTGCGGTGGTTCTAACCCTCTCCCTTGTGTGGTTGCCAAGGGTCATAGGGAAAACCGTCAGAGACATGCTTTAAACTAGAAAAGAAATCGCATCCCTGAACCTTTCAGGAGACCATTGAATAGAACAGGATTTTCAGAATACTGGTGCATTAATAGTATGAGTGAGGACGCATTCAACAATTTTACCCCCCGGGCACAGCAGGTATTGGCCTTGGCAAGAAAAGAGGCAGATCGTTTCAACCACAATTATGTGGGCACTGAACACCTTCTGCTGGGACTGATCAAACTTGATCAAGGCGTCGCAGTTAACGTTTTGAAGAAAATGGGCCTGGAGTTGGAAACCGTGCAGTTGGAGGTTGAAAAACATGTTCCACCTGGACCTGACCATAAGTTGGCTGGAACAATCCCTTACACTCCCCGGGTCAAGAAAGTCCTGGATCTTGCCGCCAAGGAGGCCAAGCAGCTGGCTCACACATACGTTGGCACAGAGCATATCCTCCTTGGTTTGTTGAGAGAAGGAAACGGTGTGGCTGCCAAAGTCCTTCGTGGATTGGATGTCGACCTGGATCAGACACGCAAGGAAGTCCTTAAGGAAGTCGACCCCAATTTCCAGGGTGGCGAGGATTTCGCGGGTATGGAGGAGAGCTCCAAAACCGAAAAGAAAGGGGATCTGAAAACACCTGCACTTAAGGCCTTTGGGAGGGATTTGACCAAGATTGCGACCAAGGGTGAAATGGATCCTGTCATTGGTCGTAAAGAGGAAATTGAACGAGTGATTCAGGTACTGTGCCGACGTACCAAAAACAATCCCGTGCTGCTGGGCGAGGCGGGTGTCGGTAAAACGGCCATCGTTGAAGGTCTCGCACAGGAAATTGCCCGGGGAAACGTGCCCGAAATACTGAGGGAGAAACGCGTCATCACGCTGGACTTGGCGCTGATGGTTGCTGGAACCAAATACAGGGGGCAGTTCGAGGAACGGATCAAGGCGGTCATGGATGAGATCCGCCGCACCAAGAATGTCATCCTCTTCATCGACGAACTTCACACCATTGTCGGCGCGGGCTCTGCCGAAGGTACCATGGATGCATCAAACATCATCAAACCTGCACTCAGTCGAGGAGAGATGCAATGTATCGGAGCCACCACGTTGAATGAATACCGAAAATACATCGAGAAGGACGCTGCATTGGAGCGTCGCTTTCAAAGTGTGAAGGTAGAAGCTCCCTCCACGGAAGATGCCATCCGCATCCTCCAGGGTCTGAAGGGCAAGTACGAAGACCATCATAAAATCACTCTCACGGATGCTGCCATCGAGGCGGCAGTGAAGCTTTCGGAACGCTACATCACAGGGCGTTTTCTGCCTGATAAGGCGATCGATGTGATGGATGAAGCGGGCGCAAAGGCACGTATTGCATCGATGACCCGTCCCCCTGATGTCAAGGACTTGGAAAGTGAAATCGAAGTCATTCGCGTGGACAAAGAGAAGGCCATCAAGGAACAGGATTTCGAACAGGCGGCCTCAATGCGCGATAAGGAAAAGCAGGCCAAGGAAAAACTAGAATCCATCCTCAGCGAATGGAAGCAATCGCGCGAGGAAAAGCGCATGGAAGTCGATGATGATGACATGCTTCAGGTGGTGTCCAAATGGACAGGCATCCCCTTGAAAAGGATGGAAGCTGGAGAGATACAGCGTCTCTTGGACATGGAAAATGAATTGTCCAGAATCGTGGTCTCCCAGACAGAAGCTATTTCCGCTCTGTGCAAGGCACTGAGGCGTTCGAGGGTAGACCTCAAGGATCCACGCAGACCCATAGGCACCTTCGCACTGCTCGGCCCCACCGGGGTGGGTAAAACATTGCTGGCCAAAACAGTAGCGGCACATATGTTCGGTGATGAGAAAAGCCTTATCCAGCTGGACATGAGTGAATACATGGAAAAGTTCACGGTCTCAAGACTGGTGGGATCGCCCCCCGGATATGTTGGATACGAAGAGGGAGGACAATTAACAGAACAGATTCGGAGGAAACCATACTCCGTGGTGTTGTTCGATGAGATCGAGAAAGCTCATCCGGACGTCATGAACATGCTGCTGCAGATCCTCGAAGAAGGTAAACTGACCGATAATGTGGGGCGTAGCGTTGATTTTCGAAACACGGTCATCCTGCTAACCTCCAATGTCGGTGCCAAAATGTCCAACCAGCAGGCTGTGATCGGATTCACCAAACCCTCAGAGGACGGTGACTATGAGGCGATGAAGGAAATCATCATGGAGGAAGCCAAGCGCACATTCAAACCTGAGTTCCTCAATCGCCTGGACGATGTCATTGTCTTTCGCTCACTCAACCGCGAAGCCTTGATCAAGATACTGCAATTGGAATCCGGCAAGGTACTGGCCCGCTTGAAAAGCAAGCAAATCGAACTGATCCTCACAAGCGAAGCAAACGAATTCCTCGTTGAGAAGGGTTACGACCCAACCTATGGCGCACGCCCCATGCGAAGGGCCGTGGAGCGTTACCTGGAGGATCCCCTGGCAGAGGAAATCCTGAAAGGCTCCTTCGAGGAAAACTTTCCAATACGGGTAACAGTCAAGGATGATCATCTTGCTTTCAAGCAGGAAGCAACCATTGAGGGTGAAACAGTTTCAAGTTAGACTGCTCCTGAAGATCATCAGCGATACGAATCATACAACCCGTCTTGGATTTTTCCCAGACGGGTATTTTCATGCGACTCAATCCCGGACATAGTGAAGGCATGCAAACTAGAAAATTGGGAAAAACCGATCTCATGCTCCCTGTGGTGGGATTTGGAGCTTCGTCCCTTGGGCAGGAATTTCGCGCTGTAAAACTCGATGAAGCTATCAAGAGTGTACATGCTGCCCTGGAATGCGGCATGCACCTCATTGATACTTCCCCCTTCTATGGCAGGGGCATGAGTGAGGTATTACTTGGAATGGCACTGCGAGACGTCCCGCGCTCAGATTACCTCCTTTGCACCAAACTCGGTCGTTATGACCTGCAACATTTTGACTTTTCTGCCAAGCGCGTCATCGAAAGTATCGACGTGAGCCTCCATCGGCTTGGAACAGATCATCTGGATATTGCACTCTGCCATGACGTTGAATTTATCCCGATGCAGCAAATTGTGAACGAAACGATTCCTGCCCTCAAGCAAGTGCAGGAGAAAGGAAAAGTGCGTTATATCGGATTCAGTGGATATCCTCAGAAAATTTTCAAATGGATCATTGATCAAATCGACGTGGACTGCATCCTCAGCTACAATCAATACACCCTTCAGAACACCCGTCTCGCCGATGAAAGCATTCCCTATCTTCAGCAAAAAGGGGTGGGCATCATGAATGCCGGCCCCTTTTCAGCACGTCTACTGACCAATGCACCCTTGCCGAGTTGGTTGAAGGAACCGGATTCGGTAAAGAAGGCGGCTCGAAAAGCGGCTGCTTTTTGTGAGGCACAAGGTGTGGATATCGCCCAATTAGCACTGCAGTTTTCAATTCAAAACACCGACATTTCGACTACCATCGCCGGAAGTGCTAATCCTGAGAACATCCGCAAGTGGTCTCAATGGGCCAATGAAGCGATCCATCCATCGCTACTCAAAGAGGTGCAATCCATTTTTCAACCGGTCAAGAATATAGGACATGTCGAAGGTCTAGCCGAAAACAACTGATTCAACGCCCAGGAGTTCACACCGAACCATGAAAGCACTTCAATTCACCCAACCCAAGTCCCTGGAATCCATCCAGCTCCAAGAACCCAAAAGCCCTGCTCACGGACAGGCCCTTGTAAAAGTGCACAGAATAGGCATCTGCGGTACAGACTATGCAGGATACCTTGGGAAAATGCCCTTCTTCAGTTATCCAAGGATTCCCGGACATGAACTCGGCGTGGAAGTCTTGGAAGTAGGGACTGGGGTCACCCATCTCAAGGTGGGTGACCGATGCAGTGTCGAGCCTTACATGCATTGCGGCAAATGCTATGCATGTCGACAAGGTTCCACGAATTGCTGTGAAAAACTGAGTGTCATCGGGGTGATGGAGGATGGTGGCATGATGGAACGATTTTTGATACGATCCGAAAAACTGCATCCGAGCCAAGATCTTTCTTTTGAACAACTTGCTCTTGTCGAAACACTGGCTATCGGTTGCCATGCAACCGATAGGGGCACACCCTCAGATCAGGCACACGTCCTGATTATTGGTGCGGGCCCCATCGGTCTTGCCACGCTGGAGTTCACCTGCCTGACTGGAGCAAGGATAACGGTCATGGATACGATACAGGGTCGTCTGGATTTTTGTAAAAGCCATTATAACGTGGAACATACCATTTGTTTTCAAGGAGATGGATCGGAAATGGAACAAATGCTGGCTTACACCGGGGGTGACAAATACGCCGTGGTGACGGATGCCACCGGCAATCAGCATTCCATGTCAAACGCGCTGCAGTATGTCGCACATACTGGATCTCTCGTATATGTCGGCATCACAACCGAGGCGGTTTCCTTCAAACACCCGATGCTTCACAAACCGGAAATCACCCTGAAGGGTAGCCGCAACGCATTGGCGAGTGATTTCAGGCGTATTATCGGTTTGATAGAGGACAATACCGTCAACACAGAACCCTGGATTACCCATCGAGTTTCTTTTGACCATGTCGTTGATCAGTTTGAAGGCTTCACTCGCCCAGAAACAGGCGTCATCAAGGCCATCATCGAGATGCCCTGACCATGTGGTATCAATGAGACGGCAATAGACAAAGGAGCCTTGTCATCCACACAGATGGAGTCCTGAAAAGCATCGGCGCAATGCATGAGGAAGATATCAGTCGTTCTTTTCCTTCTGTGGGGCACGAAGCTGAATATGAAGGTCCCGCAACTGCCTGGATTCCGCCTTTCCTGGGGAGTCTGTCATCAGGCACGCACCCTTGGCCGTCTTAGGAAAGGCAATCACGTCACGAATACTTTGCGTTCCACAGAGAATGGCAATGAGACGATCAAATCCAAGGGCGATCCCTCCATGGGGAGGACAACCAAAGCGAAAGGCATCAAGCATATATCCAAAGCGGGCCTGCACAACATCCTCAGGCAACTGAAGCACCTTTTGAAAAATAACCCTCTGAAGGTCAGGCTGGTGAATTCGAATGGAGCCTCCTCCAAGTTCCACACCATTAACCACTAGATCATAGTGTTGACCCCGTACTTTCTTAGGATCTGACTCCAACAATGCAACATCCTCTTGCACCGGAGATGTAAAGGGATGATGGCTGGAGTACCATCGGTTCATTTCCTTGTCAAAGCTCAACAGGGGGAAATCAGTGACCCATAGGAAATCAAAGCGAGATGGATCGATGCATAGCCTGCCCCTCTGTTGAAGCAGCTCGGCACATTGCAGGCGAATACGCCCCAGGACCTCACACGCACCCAGCCACTGGTCTGCGGCAAAAAGCACGAGATCTCCATCCTCAATACAGAGTTCCCTTTGCAAAACTTCCTTTTCCGTGTCAGTAAAGAATTTTACAATGGGCGATTTCCATTCACCTTTTTCGACTTTGATATAAGCAAGGCCTTTGGCCCCCTGCGCAATGGCGAGCTGTGTAAGGGACTCCATTTGCCCCTGCGTCACGTCAGACAAACCTTTTGCATTGATCGCCTTGATTACACCACCCCGTTCAATAGTCCCTCGAAAAACCTTGAAATCACTCTTTTGGAACACGTCCGAAAAATCATGTATTTCCAGTCCGAACCGGGTATCAGGTTTGTCGATACCGTAGGTGTTCATAGCCTCCTGAAAAGTCATGCGTTTGAATGCATCAGGAATCTGAACTCCGAGGGCTTCCTTCCAGATGCGCCCCATCATCCCTTCAACCAATGCATAAATATCCTCACGATCAATGAAGGACATTTCGATGTCAACCTGAGTAAATTCGGGCTGACGGTCTGCACGGAGATCCTCATCACGATAACACCGGGCCAATTGAAAGTATTTTTCAACCCCCGAGACCATCAATATCTGCTTATATTGCTGGGGCGACTGTGGAAGCGCATAGAAATGAGATGGATGCAGGCGGCTTGGCACCAGGAATTCGCGAGCCCCTTCCGGTGTGGATTTGAACAAGGTCGGTGTTTCCACTTCGAGGAACTCCTGCTCGTCAAGGAATACCCGGGTGGCAGTCGCCACCTTACTTCGCAATCTGAGGTGATGAATCATTTCAGGCCGCCTGAGATCGAGATAACGATATTTCAACCGAAGTTCCTCATTGACCTTGGAAGCCGCCTCAGGATCATCCACCGGAAAAGGAAGCACGTCCGAGGCATTCAACACCTCCAGGGAGTCAACCACCACTTCCACCTCGCCCGTGTCAATCTTGGGATTATCAGTACCCTCGGGCCTTCGACGCACCATCCCAGTCACGGAAATCACACTTTCACTGTGTAAGGAAGCAGCCATATCAAACAATTCCGACGCAACATCCGATGGGTCAAAAACAGATTGGGTACGCCCTTCCCTGTCGCGGACGTCGATAAAAAGAACCCCCCCCAGGTCTCTTCGGGAGTGTACCCAGCCATTGAGGGTAACCACCTGGCCGATATGTTGTGTCCGAATTTCGTTGCAGTGAATCGTGCGTTTCTTCATGGAACCATAGA
Organism: Verrucomicrobiia bacterium; assembly: GCA_014239995.1. GTDB lineage: Bacteria > Verrucomicrobiota > Verrucomicrobiia > Limisphaerales > AAA164-E04 > AAA164-E04. The sequence goes on along the minus strand of JAAZXX010000035.1, from coordinate 2,464 downwards.
CGATGAGACATATTGGACATCTCGATCGAGCGAAACTTTTTACCGTATTTCAGGATAAATCAAAGCAAAAACCTCCCTGCGCAGGCATGATGACGCGTATGGACATTACTTTTAATACTTCGAGTTCATCGATGACGCGGACCTGCTGCCATGCTAATGATGGTTGAGAGACATCTTGAACACCTGACCCAAGCATATCATGAAACAACCCAATACAGATTATCGCATCGTAATGGTATCTGCTCCTGACATCGCGGTTGGGAAAGACCTGGTCTCTGGAGCGGTGCAGCGACGACTCGCTGCCTGTGGCAAGATCTTTTCCCAAATGCAGTCTTATTACTGGTGGGAAAACAAGGTCACATCCAGCCAGGAATATCAGTTACTTTTTAAGACCCATGAAAACCGTCTTGACGAGCTGGAGACCTGGATAATTTCCCATCATCCCTATGATACACCCGAACTGGTTGTGATCCCGATTGAATCAGGGTTCGACAAATACCTGAAATGGATAGGCGAGGAGACAGAGGCAGTGGTTTGATCCTGGAAAACTAGGAAACAAAGGAGGCATGGGCCGCTTTGAGTGCCACTTCACCCTGCACGCATTCAATGACAACACTGATCTTGATTTCACTGGTGGAAATCATGAGAATGTTGACTCCTGTTTCGGAGAGCACTTCAAAAAGCTGTGCTGCAACACCTGAATGACTGCGCATACCCACGCCAACCACGGAAAGCTTGCAAATATTCTCATTGGTATTGATTTCCTGATAACCAATATTTTTTCTGAGCTCAGCCAGGATTTTGGTGGCCTTTGCAAGGTCCGTCTTCTCGACGGTGAAGGAAAGATCTGTTGCACGTTCACCGTGTGCATGACTCACGTTTTGAACAATCATGTCCACGTTCACAGCAGATTCGCTGAGTGGCTTGAAAATAGAGGCGGCTACGCCCGGGTGATCCGGAACCTTTTCCAAGGTTACCTTGGCCTGATTCTTGTCAAGTGATACGCCGCGGACAACCACGTTTTCCATATTGGGTGTAGATTCTTGCACGATGGTTCCAGGATGATGGTTTAAACTTGATCTGACTTCGAAGACAACTCCAAATTTTTTAGCAAATTCAACGGATCTGGATTGCATCACCTTCGCTCCCGAACTGGCCAATTCGAGCATTTCATCGTAAGAAATCCGATCCATTTTCTTGGCATTGTGAACAATACGTGGGTCCGCAGAATAGACCCCATCAACGTCAGTGTATATCTGACACAAGTCTGCCTTTAGCGCCGAGGCCATGGCAATGGCGGTTAAATCAGAACCACCACGCCCAAGCGTGGTGATCTGTCCCTCAGTGGTGCGTCCTTGAAATCCAGCAACAATCACAACGTTTCCCTGATCGAGCAAGGCATGCACCTGCTCGGGTGTGATGTTTTTAATCTTTGCCTTGGAGTGGACTCCATCTGTCGTGATACCCGCCTGAGCACCGGTGAGTGATGCCGCTGGAATGTCCATTGCATGGAGTGCCATGGCGGCCAGAGCAATGGTGGTCTGCTCTCCCGTAGCAAGCAACATGTCCATTTCACGCTCCGCCGGCATGGCATTCATTTCCTTGGCCATGGAGATCAGTTTGTCGGTAACACCACTCATGGCCGAGACCACGACGACCACCTGGTCTCCCTTATTTCGATAGTGTGCAACACGCTCGGCAACCGCTTTGATACGATCCGTGCTTGCGACGGAGGTTCCCCCATACTTCTGGACGATTAAGGCCATGATATCCGTTCTAAAACTTCCACACTACAGGCCGATCAGACTGGCTACGGAGGCAAGCGTTGGCTCAACCAGTTCCGGTTGCCTTGCAGCGCATTGAATGGCTCGGTCTGGATCCTTGAGTCCATGTCCGGTCATGGTTGCGGTGACAACACTGCCTTCGGGAATACATCGGTCCCTGACACAACGGATCAAACCAGCGAGCGGCGCGGCGCTGGCGGGTTCCACAAACACTCCCTCAGTGCTTGCAACAAGCTTGTAGGCCTCCATGATATCTTCATCCGTCACCTTACCTATCCAGCCTTTGGATCCCTCAATTGCCGCGTTGGCAGACTTCCAACTGGCAGGGTTGCCAATGCGAATGGCGGTGGCGATGGTTTCTGGTGCATCGTAGGGATGCCCATCCACGATGGGAGCAGCACCGGCCGCCTGATAACCACACATCCGTGGGGTGTGCTCCACGCGACCCGCGTCTCGATACTGCTGATAGCCTTTCCAGTAGGCAGTGATATTCCCGGCGTTACCAACCGGGAGGAAGTGGAAATCGGGAGATCGTCCCAGTTGATCACAGATTTCAAAGGCGGCCGTTTTTTGCCCTTCAATACGGGCGGGGTTGATACTGTTGACAACCTCTACTTTTCCAGATTCACCCAACTCGCGTACAATACGCAGGGCATCATCAAAATTACCCCTGATGGCAA
>JAAZXX010000359.1:349-4685 GCA_014239995.1 Verrucomicrobiia bacterium | reverse complement strand
ACAAAGCTTATCTCAGGCTAAATCCTCGGCAAAACCGGATTTTGTTCATGTCCACGGTGTTTTCAGTCAAATCACACAACTAGCAACTCAGATCTGCCGCAAGAAAGGAATTCCCTACGCTCTGCGCCCCACGGGGGCTTTGAACCCAATCACCCTGAACAAAGGAGCCCGTTTATGGAAAAAGCTTTTTGCACACCTACTGCTGGAAACTTCATTGAATCAAGCAGCATTCGTTCACGCAACATCCGCGCAGGAGGCTGCTTCCCTTCGTTCCCATGATTGGGGCAACAATATAAGAGTCATTCCCCTGGGTATTCGCCCGCCTCGTTGGGAACCAAAGCATTATCAAAATATTTTCGCGGAGTTGTTCCCGAAGTTATCTGGGAAAAAATTTATTTTATGTCTTTCGAGAATTCACCCCATCAAACGATTGGACCTAGCATTGTTGAGCTTCGCAGAGTTTGAGAAAAATCACCCTGGTTACCATTTGGTCATCGCCGGAGACCCCACAGATTACCAAGTTCGACTTCAGCAACTGGTCATCGAGCTCCAGATAATCGATCAAGTTCATTTCATCGGCTTTTTGGATGGAGAACCTAAATCTGGAGCCTTTTTTTCTGCAGAAGCATTTCTGCAAACATCCGAGCACGAAAACTTTGGTATGACGGTCATGGAAGCCTTAGCCCACGGGTTAAGCGTCATTTGCACCAAAGGAGTTGCATCTGGAAGTCATGTAGAAGCTCTTCAGGGAGGTCGCAGGACAGACGATACGCCATCAGCTATTACTGAGGCAATGGAAACGGTTCTTTCAATGCCCACATCAGCCCGCAATAAAGTATTAGCCAACATGGTAAGTCGCAGATTCTCATGGAATGAAATCGCGACAAACCTTGATACTCACATGCTGCCACATATAAATTTAACTTCCTGATTCCTTTGAGCTTACCCACATACCAAAAAAATAAGTTACCTGTTACGGTCCTCATCGCGACAAAGAACGAGGAAGGGAATCTGCCTGCCTGCCTGGACAGCGTCACCTGGGCCGCTCAAGTACTAGTAATCGACTCCGGAAGTGATGATCAGACAGAACAGATTGCCCGTGAATGTGAGGCTGAGTTCCATGAATTCCACTACGACGGCAAATGGCCAAAGAAGCGCAACTGGGCACTCAAATCAGGGCTTGTCAACCAGCCGTGGGTTCTCATTCTCGATGCAGATGAAAGGGTTTCTTCCATTTTAAGGGATTCGATACAAAAAGCCATCACTCAAAATACCCATGATGGCTTTTATTTGAGGTGGAAATTCGTATTTCTAGGTAAATGGATGAAGCATGCCTGGAATCATGGTTGGATGCTGCGATTGTTTCGTCACGGAAAGGGAATTTATGAAAACCTTAAAATGACTCATGAAGGAGGATGGGATACTGAGGTACATGAAAATGTGATCGTTCAGGGGAGTTGCGACAAGCTGTCCCCCGTCCTTGATCATGAGTCGAGCCATGATCTCCATCGCTGGATCCTGAAGCAAAATGAATTCTCCACATGGAATGCGCAGCGTCGTTTAAAGCAAAGTAAAAATTCGCAGTTGAGTTTCGATCATCTTTTTTCCTCCGATCCTGGAAGACGTCGTAAGGCCATGAAAGGTATTTTCCTGAAGCTTCCAGCAAAACCATTTTTGTTATTTGTATGGTTGTATTTCTTCAAGCGGGGGTTTCTGGATGGCCGGGCAGGTCTTTACTTTTGCTGTCTGCGGGCCAGTCACGAACTCAACATTTGTGCCAAGATATTTGAAGCAAAGCGACACCCCGAAAACCACCCACATGAAAATTCCTAGCTTTGCCTATGTTACCTGCTTATGGCACACTCTCATCCATCTGAAATGGACCCAAGTGGTCCATCGGATGAAGTATCGCCTTCTACTTTGGACAAGACCATCGGATGGTGACTCTGATGCCGTGAAACCGGAGTGGGAAAAGGATTTCAGCAGTCTTAGCAGCTATCAGAGTGAGCTCAAATGCCCATTCAACTCGGAGGAAATACGCAAGGGAATTTTTAGATTTATCAACATTGATGAACAAATCCAATTCCCCCCACAATGGGATTTTGAATCGCAACATAAACTCTGGCGTTATCAACTTCATTATTTTGACTGGATTTGGGCTCTGGATTACCTCGCTACAAATCGGGTGATAAAAAATTGGATCACTTCCTACACATATACACGGCAAAGGGATGGTTGGGAGGCCTACCCTGTGTCCATGAGGCTGATCAATTGGAGTCTTTTCTTTGGGGCATCATACCGCGATAATCTTCGGAAAGATCCTGAGTTTCAACGTTCCTTGTGTCAGAGTATTCAGATGCAAGCCAACTGGCTCGAGCGCAATATCGAGTATCATTTGCTGGCCAATCACCTTTTCGAAAATGGGGTAGCTCTTGTGCTTTGCGGGTGTCTTTTTAGTGGCAAAGATGCCGATCGTTGGAGAGCAAAAGGTCTGTCTATTCTGTCTGTGCAGGTTCTGGAACAATTACTTCCAGATGGCATGCACTTCGAACGTTCTCCGATGTATCATGTAAGAATGTTGTATGTATTACAATTGGCTCACCTAAGTCTCATGGTTCATGGCATCAACCTCTGGACAAATAACATCAAGAAAATGCAGGAAGCCCTGCAGCGACTTCTACACCCCGATCATGAAATCACTCTTTTCAACGACGCAGGCTTTGGAGTTTATCCAATACCCCCACTGGAGGCTGAAGGCCACCGAGAAACAAAAGGGTGTTGGAATCTGCCTGAAGCAGGTTATTTTGGATACCGTGCTGACGGAGGTAGATACATTGCAGTAGATGCTGGCCCCATTGGACCCGACTACAACCCCGGACATGCTCACGGTGATATCTTCTCCTACGAGCTCAGCCATGCGCATAGACGTATCATTGTCGATGCTGGCAATTATCACTATGAGAGTGACGCACTTCGAAAATTCTGTCGGTCTACAAAGGCGCATAATACCGTTGAAATCAATGGCAGGGATCAGTGTGACTTTTGGGGTGCATTCAGGGTTGGGATGCGGGGAACACCTACCAATGTTGCGTTCCAACAAAAAACAAAAGGCTTCAAACTATCCGGATGGCACAATGGCTACCGGCGACTTAAGGAGAATGCCACCCATTACCGGGAAATCAATTACGAGTCCGATCTAGGGCTTGAGGTCACAGATAAAATCCACGCTAAGAAATCCGTTAGCTCCATATCACGCATCCATTATCATCCTGATTGCAAGCTGGTAGAATACACCTGCAAACGACTGGTGATGGAAATCGATGGCATACGGGTCGAAACGCACTGGAACGATGCATCCGAGGCAACGCTGGAGGAATCCCTTTACTGTCCAAGTTTTAACCTCCGCTTTCCGAACACGGCGTTGGCTCTCCATCAAAATGGATCTGACATAGAGATCTGGTATCATGTAACTTTTTGTAAAACATGAAAATGCTCTTCCTTTCCCATTATTTCCCACCGGAGGGAAATGCCCCAGCGACCAGAACGTTTGAACACACTCGCCGTTGGGTAAAGGAAGGACATGAGGTCACAGTCATCACCTGTGCTCCCAATGTGCCTCATGGAAAAGTTTATCCTGGATATCGAAACCATTTGTTCCAATGGAGAAAACAATCCGGAGTCAACATATTGCGTGTATGGACCCTGATAGCCGCAAACAAGGGAACGACTCGACGATCACTGAATTATTTCTCTTATTTGATTTCCGCGCTTGTCGCAGGCCTGTTGGTTCGCAAACCAGATATTTTGATTGCCACTTCCCCCCAATTTTTTTGTGGTTGTGCGGGAGCCCTGATCGCAAAACTCAGGCGTATTCCTTTCGTACTCGAAGTCAGGGATATATGGCCCGATTCGATTATGGCCGTTGGTGCGATGTACCATTCCTATACCTTGCGCTGGATGCTGAGAGCAGAACAATGGCTCTATCGCAGCGCCACGCAAATTGTCACCGTCGGCAATGGCTATAAGAATATTTTGCTGGAAAAAGGTGTTGAAAAAGAAAAAATCAAGGTCATCACAAACGGAGCTGATCTCGAACAATTCAAAATGCAGGAAACCACCAGGGAAAGGCATCAAAAATTAACCTGCGCGTATGTGGGGACGATCGGGATGGCGGCTTGCCTGGATGTGGTCGTCAGGGCGGCCACTCGATTGGACCAAATGAGTGAAAAATCCATTGAATTCATCCTCGTCGGCGACGGTGCAAATCTTGAACCTTTGAAAGAACTTGCCGCTAGGTCGAAAACCGAACGCATTCAATTTAAGGGTCTGCTGTCAA
>JAAZXX010000359.1:0-339 GCA_014239995.1 Verrucomicrobiia bacterium | reverse complement strand
AAAAAAGAAGTTCAGCTTGTTTTGCTTGAGGCCGATGTGTGTTTGGTGCACCTAAAAAAAACCAAATTATTCATGACAGTGCTTCCCTCAAAACTCTTTGAGGCGATGGCATCCGGCGTCCCCATTTTACTCGGCGTCCAAGGGGAAGCGGAAGCCATCGTCAGGGATTCCGGATGTGGGCTTGTTTTCGAACCAGAAAGAGATGAAGAACTTTGCAATCAACTTTTACAATTGAAAAATAACCCATTAGACCGCTGTCAGATGGGATTCAGGGGCAGACAGTTTGTGGAAAAACATTTTGACAGAAACAAACTGGCGTCGCTGTATATCAATCTTCTG
>JAAZXX010000358.1 GCA_014239995.1 Verrucomicrobiia bacterium | reverse complement strand
CCTTCTCGTTGGCTGGAATCCTGAAATCCCGCCTGCTCAGGTTGATCTTTCTGAAATATTTTGTCGGTTTTTTATCCGTAAAATATAAACCGATTTTGGATTTAATCTGCTCTTTTTTGCCGGTCGACTTCAAGTGCAATTGAAATACAACATCGGAGTTTGCTGGCAACAACCAGGACACGCCCTCCTCCGTCAATTTGGGTTCGCGCCCCTGTTGCCATGAAGTGAAATGCCCGTCCGGCATAACGGCATTATCCTCGGAAACCATCCCATCGAACCCGACACCTCCACCTGCCTCATCCAATCTTCTGGAAGAGTTTGTTTTGTCAATTTTTATAAACGCATGATGAACAATGCGATTGTTATCAGGCTTAAAATCAAACCCCTTCACATAACGATCAGTCTTCAGGCCAGAAGGGATTACAAAATGCCAATAGATATCCTCTGACTCAACCGGCATCTCATAGGCAGATTTCATCTCCAAAACCAAATCAGGCGGCCCCAGTTTCCACTCATCTATATTATTAGTGCTAACTAACCCTTCGAAGCCCGATATTGGTTTTATCATTCCTGACTCAACCCATTCTTTAATTAATTGGATTTCTGATTTTGACAATGACTTATCATCCGCAAATGCATGAGTTGTCTCCTGCGCCAACCAAGGCGGCATGTATCTTGATGAGGTAACCTCAGCTATAGCACTCCCCCTTTTTTTTATTTCCTCATATGTCGTCAGGGCAAACGGGGCGCTTCCCCCCTTCATATGGCAAGTAGAACATTTATTAATAATGATCGAGCATGCCTCCAGACCGGGTTCACCACTCGATTGAGCCGTTGTTGAAGAGGCCTCCCTTTTCTCACTTGAACAACCCAGAGCTGCAAGCGTAACAACAGTGACTGTGATATGTTTAACAAAATCCATTTTATCGATTCATCCGGAAATCTCCTGATTAAAAATACCTGGGACATCGTACGGGACAGTTCCTCCAACCGCCGATCATTTTAAAACAGCGCGATCAGGCTGCAAACCACTTCCAAGGTAGATTGTAATTCCAGTTTCAGCTGCGACATAAATCCAATCAATGCCGCACAGTCACGCTTGGCCAAATATTATCCCAAAAACGTCACCACGCCCCATCAATGCCTCAAAGCATGGCGAAGGCCAACGCAAAACCAACATCTGGCCAAGCTGGCGGGAGTTAGTGGCGGTTGCCGCAGGTGTACCCTGCCTCCTCCCATCCGTCACGGCTGTGGTAGGCCCACCAAACTGAAAAATATCAAACAATCCAAACCATTACTTGGATGCCCTGTTTTCCAAGATGGCAATTCCGCTCCCACGTTCTGCCAGTACAATATCCAGCTTTCCATCACCGTTGAAGTCGACCGAAACCGGACTTCTTTGCTCACCAAGTAGACGAATGCCACTTGATTCGGCATTCAGAACCTTCGATAAGCCGCCTTTACCACCAAGGATAATGCTCCCTTGACCGGAGTCGTACCTCGAGAATTTCTCAGGCACCCCGAAGAAGTTCTGTGCAAAAAAAAGATCCTCCCTGTCGTCACCATTAAAATCCCCGGAACACACACCGAAAACGGGGCTGGCCTGGATTTCATCCGGCAGGACCTGGACCGAAAACGTGCCTCCCTCGTTCAGGAAAATGACCGAAGTCAAAAAGTTGATTTCCTTGTGTTTGAATGCCTGGAACGCATCGCCCAGGATTTGCTCCATGTTCGTGGAGGCATAACGACTGCTGGTCGGTATGTGATGGGCCATCGATGGGAACACGTTGATCGCCACGCTGTATTTCCGGGTCGGAAGCCAGTCATCAAACCCCTTGTCATAATGAAACTCAAAGGCGCTGACTGTCTCGCTATCCGGGATATCCAGATACGCAAGTCTTACCGGGAGCGGGTACATCGCATAAACTGTGTTGGCCCCAAAGTTGCCTGCGACAATATCCATCCTTCCATCCCCGTTAACATCGTCAAGGTGAGCGCATTGCCAAAGACCGCTGTACTTGTGCAATCCCAGCCTTTGGGTTGCATCCTCAAAAACGCCATCCCGGTTTAGGAACACCCTTATGGAACCCCACTCCTGTGCCACAACCAAATCCGCGACTCCGTCACCATCCAAGTCACCGGTCCCGGCATCTGTGACCAGCGACAAATGGCTGAAAAGCTCCAGTTGGCTTTGCGACAAAACAAACGTCCCGGAGCGGTTCTCGAAAAGTGCCGACCTTGAGGCGACCGGATATCGACCCGGCGCACTTCCCCCTCCCACGAACAAGTCCGAATCCCCGTCAGAATCGTAATCCAGAAAAACAGCAGACCGCGACTCGCCCGGATATTTCAGTTCCTGACCAGTGAGCAATTCCCCTCCGGACCACTTGAGCAATCTTGGTGGACTGGTCAGTGCCAGGACATGTCCCTTCAGGTCCGGCCCACTCGCAACGAGGCCCGCGCAGGGCCATGGATACCGGGGGCCTGGATTGAAACTACCATTGTCATCGGCTAAAAAGACTGCGATCCCTTTTTCCCCTTCCGATATCAAGAGGTCCAATCCAGATTCACCATCGATATCCATGGCCAAGACACTCGGATCCATACGGCGCACATCAAAAGGAAGCCCGGGTTGAAGTTGTGCAACGATTGGAATCGACCATTTTCTGTCATGCTCAACTCTGGTCTGACGAAAGATTCCAACCTTTGGAACCGGCCGAACCACTGGAGCAACCGAAGGCGGCCCTGGCGGGTGACTTATCAGATATCTGTATCCAGGCTCCAACTGCTTCAGTATGCTAACCTGACCACTTCGCCAACGGACCGTCACCCTGTGTGTTGAGTCCCCCTTTGCAGCAAATACCCTCATCGCCTGGTCACTCGACATGTATCTGCCCCCTGAACTCATCTCCTGCGACTGAGTGATTTCATGACCCTCAACAACCAATCTGGCCCCCGTGCCGGATGTGTTCCCTCCTTGTCCCTTCAGTTGGATGGCCAGCCTTGGGCTGGAACAATCGTTGCGATAGATGGAAACAAAGGAATTGAGATTATTCACCACCACGTCCAGGTCGCCGTCGTTATCCAGGTCGCCGCAGGCCATTCCATGACCATCCACCTCCGAATCAAAACCCCACTCAGCACTCATCCGGACAAAGGACATGCCAGCCTGGTTGCGAAAGGCCAGGTTCGGCGTGTCGAGTTTAGGGTAAAGAAGAATGCTCCTTTTGCGCTGCATCGGCGTCAGGTTATTTAACCTGCTGAGCCTGGCCCGCACGTCCCAGTCGTCAGCATCATACTCAAAACCGTTGGTCACCAGGAGGTCCTCAAACCCGTCAAGATCAACATCCAGGAAAATACTGCTCCAGGACCAGTCGCTGGCGGCCAATCCCATCATGTAGGCCGCCTCGGTGAAGGTCGTGTCGCCTCTTCCCAAGTACAGCATGTTCCTCCCAGCCTGGGGCCATGCGTCAGGATTCCTGTTTGCAAGGTATTCCGCCTTTGGGAAGGCGGTCTTGTCCTGGGTAATCCTAAGGGCTCTCCCTGTGGCCAACATCTCCACGACAACCAGATCGTCCACCGAGTCCCGGTTGACATCGGCAAAATCGATCCCCATTGAGTTGTAACTCAGATGCCGGATTTGACCGGCGGAATAGGTCTGGAACGACCCTCTTCCATTGTTCCAGAAGAACCTGTCGGGGTGACCGTCGTTTGCCACGTAAATCTCGGGAGCCATATCGCCATTCAGATCCCTGAAGGCGACGGCCAGTCCCTGGTCGCGATACGGAAAATCCCCGTCAACCTGCCCCATGACAAGCGTCTCCCATTTCTTGACCTGAAATTGCCCGTTGCCGTCGTTGATCAGAATATCATCCTGTTCACCAAACTCGTGCAACTCACCATCGATGATCTTGATCTTGTTGGCATATCGCCCCGTGACAACATCGCGCCCGTTGATTTTATTAACAGTGATGCTGCCACCATCCTTCAGAATGGACTTGAAACCATAATTTGAAATATAAAGGTCCGGGTCGGAATCGCCATCAATATCTCCAATGGCAAAACTGGCACTGCCGCTGGTCCGCGGATTGTTGCCCTCCAAAATCCGGGGCTCATTGAACCCGCCTTGACCGTTGTTGATGAAAACCCTGTTTTCCGAACCCATCGTCAACACCAAAAGGTCCAGCCAGCCGTCCCCGTTCAGGTCTACAAACCCCGCACCTGTCGAGTAGACCCCCCGACAGGCAACGTGCGAACTGGTTGCGTCACTGAATTTCCAGCCACCCAGGTTTCGGTACAGGCGGTTGCTCCCGGACAGTGAACATAGATAGATGTCACAATGTCCGTCCTGATCAAAGTCGCCCAATGCAACACCTGACCCATTCAACAGGTTTTGATTGTTCAACCATGCTGCCTGATCAAGCTTGTTCTCAAAGTTGACCTGATGGTTCCGCCTATCCAGAAGTGTAAAGCCCGGACCACCATTCCCGGCTCCAGTCAGCCTGGTTTTTTTAATGGCAACCCCACTCTCATCATCGGCACCCAGGTCTTCCCAGGGGAACAGGAAGCCGAAAATGAATAGTATCAGGTAAACATTGTTTCTTAACTTCACTTCTAATGATCGGGTTATCACCGCCAGGCATTGCCTTGGGTCATTGGCGGCATCTATCGCGTGGTCGTCATTCTAGACCAACAAGCCGGATTTGT
>JAAZXX010000357.1 GCA_014239995.1 Verrucomicrobiia bacterium | reverse complement strand
GAAGGCGTGGAAATGGTGATGCCTGGCGACAACGTATCAGTGGAGATTACATTGATTGCACCTGTTGCCATGGAGAAGACGCAACGATTTGCCATTCGAGAAGGCGGGCGCACTATCGGTGCCGGTCGTGTATCGGAAGTGATGGAATAAATCATATTTAACCAAGACCAGGGGGAGCGCTTAGAGTCCCTTGGTTCTTGATCTTTACTCAAGCGGCATCCTGTTTTGGGCTGACGCTGGGAGCTGTCAAAGTAGGGCGGTAGCTCAATTGGTAGAGTAGCGGTCTCCAAAACCGTCGGTTGGGGGTTCAAGTCCCTCCCGCCCTGCCATTTAAAAAATTAATAAAAAGCGGAGGGGTGGCAGAGCGGTTGATTGCGGCGGTCTTGAAAACCGCTTTTCGAGAAATCGAAACGGGGGTTCGAATCCCTCCCCCTCCGCCATTTAGGATAGGATAACTGTGGATTTTGCACTGATATTTGGGATTGTTGCGTTTGTCGTTTTCGCCTTTTTGTGGTACAAAGGTAAACTAGCGGCACTTTCGCGATTCGTTGGGGAGACCCGTGAGGAATTGCGCAAATGCACTTGGCCAACTCGGGATGAACTCAAGAGTTCGACCGTCGTCGTGCTGGTGGCTACCGCTGTCATCGGAGTTTTGACGGTGTTGACTGACTTAGTCGTCATGACGTTCTTGGACCAAATCCTTTAGATCTAGGAAAATGTGCCTATGAAAACACAATGGTTTGTGATCCACACCCTTTCCGGGCAAGAACAGAAAGTTAAGGACACGCTTGAGAAGCGGTTGCAAGCCGAGGAAATGGAGGAATTTATCCAGGAAATACTCGTACCCATGGAGAAGGTTGTCGAAATCCGAAGTGGCAAAAAGAGTGTTTCATCTCGCAAACTCTACCCAGGTTATGTTTTCATCAACATGACCCTGCTGGACGAGCAACAACGCATTATTGATCGCCCTTGGTATTTCATCAGGGAAACACAAGGCATCATTGGTTTTGTGGGCGGTGATCGACCGTCCCCCACGCCGACAGATGAAATCGAGTCAATCAAGGCACAGATTTCCGACGCGGAAGATTCTGAGAAACCAAAAGTTGATTTTGAATTGGGTGAAACCATCAAGATCAATGACGGGCCATTTCTTAACTTCAGTGGTGTGATTGAGGAAGTGGAGCCCGATCGTGGTAAACTAAAGGTCACAGTGAATATCTTTGGCCGCAACACGCCGGTTGAGCTTGAATACTGGCAAGTCGAAAAATCTTAATTTATTATGGCAAAGAAAGTAACAGGCATTATCAAATTGCAAATACCTGCGGGGCAGGCCAATCCGGCTCCGCCGGTGGGACCGGCACTCGGTCAGCAAGGTGTCAATATCATGGGGTTTTGCAAGGAGTTCAATGCTCGCACCAAAGACCAGGCCGGTATGATCATCCCGGTGGTTATAACGGTTTATCAGGACAAATCCTTTACCTTCATCACCAAATCACCTCCTGCTGCGGTGCTCCTCAAAAAGGCTGCTGGAATTGCATCGGGATCAAAAGTCCCAAACAAGGACAAAGTAGGGAAGGTTACCCCTGACCAGATCAATGAGATCGTCAAGACAAAGTTCAAAGACCTGAATGCCCGCAGTGAAGAGGCTGCCTTCCAGATCATCGCTGGAACGGCTAGAAGCATGGGTATTGAGGTCAAGGATTAAAAATTTAAACGCGGGAGAGTTAAGGCTCGTCATTACCGCCTCATATCATGTCAAGTAAAAGATACCGAAAAGCGTTGGAAATGGTTGACTTGGGCAAACGTTACGCCCTCGACGAAGCCATTCAGGTCCTCAAGCAGTTCCCAGCTACCCAGTTCGATCAAACTGTGGAAATTGCCGTTAAACTCGGAGTTGATCCCCGACAGTCTGACCAGATGGTGCGAGGAACCGTACCTCTGCCTCACGGCAGTGGTAAAAATGTACGTGTGCTTGTGTTTGCCAAAGGTGGCGAGGCAGAGCAGGCAGCCAAGGATGCGGGTGCCGAACATGTTGGGTTTGATGAATATATCAAAAAATGCAATGAAGGCTGGGTTGACTTCGATGTTGCCATTTCAACTCCTGAAGCCATGGCTGAGGTGAGAAAGCTGGGTCGTGTTCTAGGCCCACGCGGTTTGATGCCGAATCCAAAGACCGGCACGGTCACCGAGGACACGGGAAAGGCGGTCAATGAAGTCAAGGCTGGACGCGTGGAGTTCAAGATCGACAAAACAGCCAACATGCACGTACCCGTCGGTAAAATTTCTTTTGATGCAGATAAATTATCTGAAAACGTCATGGCTTTGTTGGATGCCGTCTCAAAGGCCAGACCTAGCAGTGCCAAGGGTAACTTTATTATCACCTGCACCTTGACGGCCACAATGAGCCCACCGGTGCACTTGGATATTAAACCGATATTGCAACAGATTGCAGCCTGACACTAACCACCACCGAACATTTTCCCAGCAATATGCGTGAAGCAAAAAAGAATATCAGCACGGAATACCTTGAAAGGCTCAACGCCTCTCCCTTTTTCATTGTCGTCGATTATAAGGGGCTGAAGGTAGAGCAATTCTCCGAATTGCGCACCCGTCTCGATGGTGCCAAGGCCGAATTGCACGTGGTGAAGAACCGTATTTTCAACATCGCAGCGAAGGAAGCCGGCTTTGCTGATGACCTTGCCACCAACATGTCTGGACAATTGGCAGTGGTGACTGGGGAATCAGAGATCAGCTCGGCTGCGAAGATCCTCAAAAATTTTGAATCTGAATTTGAGATGCCCAGCATCAGATTCGGTTACATGGGTGAAACACGATTGGACGAGGGAGAGGTCAAGTTCATTGCCGACCTTCCGTCCATGGACGTATTACGTGCTCAGATCGTAGGTGTCATTCAGGCACCCGCTCAGAAACTGGCTACATTACTCAATGTTCCAGGATCTCAATTGGCACAGGTGATCAAGGCGAAAGCCGAAAAAGACGAGAACTGATCACTACCAAATGCTTTTAATGGGCGAGCGCCCGTTAGATTAACAAAACAACATTAACAGCTAATACGTCGGGCCGCGGGCCGTGGTCTTAAATCATCTCCAGCTGGAGATGGCGACGACAAAATAATTATGGCAGACTTGGAAAAGCTAATTACTGAATTGAGTGAGTTGACGGTTATGGAAGCCGCCGACTTGGTGAAGCAACTAGAGGACAAATGGGGCGTCAGCGCTGCTGCACCCGTTGCTGTGGCCGCCGCGGGTGGTGGTGATGCAGGTGGTGGTGCTGCTGCTGAAGAGAAAACTGAGTTTGACGTAATCCTTGCGTCAGCGCCCAGTGACAAAAAGATTCCCGTTATCAAGGCGGTTCGGGAGGTTAAGCCTGGTCTTGGATTAGCCGACGCCAAGAAACTTGTCGAGGGAGCGCCTACGAGCTTACTTGAGGGCGTAAGCAAGGAAGAAGCCGAAGGTGCGAAGAAAAAGCTGGAGGAATCCGGCGCGACCGTTGAATTGAAGTAAATGGACTGCCTGGTTGCGGGGCGGACTCGAGTATTATCCCCGAGGCATCCAAGGCAAATTGAGGCTTTCCCCAGGGAAAGCCTCCTTTGACAATCGCGTTGTCAACACTTATTTCAGCAAGTCCGCAAGCACTCAGTTACTGAGAGCTGCGGACCTGTTTCGTCCTCTTGGAAAAACAAAAAGGGATAATATGTATTCCCTAAAAGCAAAGATTACTAAAGGTGACCATGCCATCCAAAGCAGCTGAACGGATCAATTTCGGAAAAATCAAAGAGGTGATCACACCTCCTAACCTGATTGAAATCCAAAACGACTCTTATGCGGAGTTCTTGCAATCAGAAGTCGACCCTAAAAAACGCAATAACTTGGGGCTTCAAGCCGTATTTAACGAGGTTTTTCCGATTGAAAGCTATGATGGCAAATGTGTACTTGAATTCAGTCACTATGAAATTGGTGCACCTAAACTTGATTGGCTAGAGTGCCTGCGTGAAGGCATCACTTATGGCGCACCTCTCCACGTCAGTTTTCGCCTGCGCGATGAGCAAGGCACGAAGGAAGAAAAAGTTTTCATGGGGGAGTTGCCCCTTATCACTCCCCAGGGCAGTTTCGTCATCAACGGGGCCGAACGAGTCATCGTCAGCCAATTGCACAGGTCTCCGGGTCTTGCCTTTGAAGCCTCTCAGCATCCCAATGGCAAAACCATGCACTCCTTCCGGATTATTCCTGATCGAGGATCATGGTACGAGGCCCAATTTGACACGAATGACCTGCTTTTCGTCTACCTTGATCGCAAGAAGCGTCGTCGAAAATTTTTAACGACAACGTTTTTTCGTGCTTTGGGTTACGGTTCTGACGCCGATATTCTTCGTTTGTTCTATGACATCGAGGATATTAGCGTCAAGGCTGCAGCTGCCATCGAGGATATTCAGAACAAGGTGCTTATCGAGGATGTGCTTGATCTGGACAAAGGGGCCGTGGTAGCACGTGCCTTCGAACCCATGTCTGCAGCAGTCGTGCGTGAGATCGCCAACCTCGGCCTCAAAAAAATCAAGGTGGTCGATACCAGTGTGGATGATGGCATCATCATTAAATGCCTCAAGAAGGATCCCACGACCAACGAGGAGGAAGCTCTCAAAGACATCTACCGACGCCTTCGCCCTGGCGATCCCCCCACCGCAGCCAAC
>JAAZXX010000356.1 GCA_014239995.1 Verrucomicrobiia bacterium | reverse complement strand
CGACAAGAGCTCTCCTGAGGACATCAGGACTGCCCTTGGTGTGAGCAAGAAGGTCTTTAAACAGACCATCGGTAATCTTCTCAAGACACGGCAGATCGTGATTGAACCCAACGGTATTCGTTGTGTCGAGCCTTCCTGAGGCGGCTTCAGTCTGCTGCGCCAACGCGGCACTTGACTTTCAACTGGATTTTCGAGCTTGTTGATCTAAACTGAAACCATGCTTTCCTTTCGCCTCCATGCCTTTCTGCTGGCATGTCTTGGTATGGTGATGCAGATACAAGGCCAGGTGCCGGTTTATGACCTTGTCATTTACGGTGGTACCAGCGCTGCAGTGACCGCTGCCGTCCAGGCCAGGCACATGGGAAGGTCCGTGATCGTCGTCTCTCCGGACAAGCACCTGGGAGGATTGACCAGTGGGGGTCTGGGTTGGACGGACACCGGTAACAAGTCAGTGATTGGGGGATTGAGCCGTGCCTTCTACCACCGTGTCTGGAAGCATTACCAGCAGGAAGATGCCTGGCCATGGCAGGGTCGTGAAGATTATGGCAATCGCGGTCAGGGAACCCCGGCCATCGACGGCCAGCAGCGTACCATGTGGATCTTCGAGCCCCATGTGGCAGAGTCCGTCTTTGAAACCTGGCTGGGGGAACTCGATATTCCCGTTCATCGGGATCAATGGCTTGACCGGGAGCCCGGAATGGGCGTGGTCATGGAGGGGCGCCGCATTCGATCCATTCGAATGCTTTCAGGAAGGACCTACCGTGGACGCATGTTCGTGGATGCAACCTACGAGGGAGACCTGATGGCGGCTGCCGGCATGGATTACCACGTTGGCCGCGAGGGCAGCGATGTCTACGGGGAGACATGGAACGGTGTCCAGACAGGCGTGCTGCATCATCGGCATCATTTTGGAGCCGTGGCCCGCCCCATCAGTCCGTATCGTACACCAGGGGATCCGGCCAGTGGTGTGCTACCGCGTATATCCGTCGAGCCTCCCGGGATACATGGAACCGGGGACCACCGCATCCAGGCCTACTGTTTTCGCATGTGCCTGACAGATCATCCGGAAAACCAGATTCCGTTTCCAATGCCGGAGGGCTATGACCCTGGGCAATACGCTCTTCTGTTAAGGGTTTTTGAAGCGGGATGGCGGGAAACTTTTCACAAATTTGATCCCATTCCCAATCGCAAAACGGATACCAACAATCACGGTCCTTTCAGCACGGACAACATTGGCTTCAACTATGATTATCCCGAGGCAACTTACGCCCGACGGAGGGAAATCATCCAGGAACATGCGCAATATCAAAAGGGCTTGATGTATTTTGTTGCCAACGATCCGGGGGTTCCGGTGGAGGTGCGTCGCAAGATGGCATCTTACGGTCTTTCAAGGGACGAATTTATGGATAACGGTGGCTGGCCCCACCAGATATATGTGCGGGAGTCCAGGCGTATGATCGGTGACTTCGTCATGACCGAGCATGAGTTGTTGAAACGTCGCCCTACACTGCGTTCTGTGGGGATGGGGTCCTACACCATGGACAGCCACAACGTGCAACGATACATCACGCCCGAGGGACATGTTCAAAATGAGGGCGACATCGGCGTTTCCACTCAAGGGCCCTACGCGATCAGCTACGATTCACTTCTGCCCAAAAAAGATCAATGCCAGAATCTTCTGGTACCCGTCTGCATTTCAAGTTCACACATTGCCTTTGGTTCCATTCGCATGGAGCCGGTCTTCATGATTCTGGGGCAATCGGCAGCCACGGCAGCCATGCTGTGTCTTGAATCCGGAAAGCATATTGCTTTGCAGGATCTTCCCTATGAACGCCTCAAGAAGCGTCTTATTCAAGATGGACAGGTCTTGGAATCCGGAGCCCAGGCACCTTTCAAAGGCATACGCTTGACGGGGGTGGTGGTGGATGACCTGCAAGCAGACCGAAGTCCAGGATGGTCCGCAAGTCATGCGATACAGCCCTGTTACGCAAATGGTTATCTGCATGATCGCAATCAAGACAAGGGGCAAGCATGGGCCCACTACAAGGCCCCACTGCAGCCTGGGGTTTACGAAGTGCGGATGACCTACACGGCACACGGTAACCGAGCCTCCAATGTGCCGGTTGAAATTCATCATCGTCTCGGGGTTTCCCACTTGAGGGTCAATCAACGCCGTAAACCAGAGATCGATGGAATAGCCACCTCCTTGGGGTCCCATGCATTCGACGAGCACGGAAAGGTGGTGGTCAGAAACGGTAACACGGATGGATATGTGGTTCTCGATGCTGTGCAATGGATTCGTCATTAGGTGGATATGATGAGACTCCATGGGTCGTTTAAAGGTGGGATCGCCTCGGCTTTCTGCGTTTGCACCATGCTGGTGAATATCCTGCCGAACGACACGAGTCATGGAAAGTTCTGTGGTCCCCATGGGCTTGATCTGAACGATGGCCATGTCATCCCGCGTTTCACGACCTGAACCTGAAATTACATGGAAATGCATACGACCCCTTCATCAATCCTGGTTACCGGTGCTGCAGGTGCCCTTGGTCGCATCGTTTTCAACGCCCTCAAGGCAGAAGGGCACCATGTGCTTGGCTTTGATCAATCTCCCTGCCCTTGGGATCGTGAGGAGGATTGGTTGGTGGGTTCATTGACCTCCATGGAAGATTGCATGGTAGCCATGAAGGGACGCAGTGTGCTGGTACACCTTGCAGCGGTACCGGACGATGCTCCCTTTGAGCGAGCGCTCATGCCCAGCAATCTCCTTGGACTGCACCATGTACTTGAAGCTGCACGCCATCAGGGCGTGCAGCGCGTCCTCCTTGCATCCTCTGGACAAGTTGTCTGGGAACCGATTACCAAGGGACCCTGGCCTGTTCCCGCACGCCACGCACCCGGCCCCCTGTCGTGGTATGCCTTGACGAAGGTTTTTGCCGAGCAGGCGGGGGCGGTCTATGCCCGTGATTACCACATGGATGTCATGGCTATCCGTTTAGGGGCCTGCCCTCGTCATCCCCAGCACGCGAAGGACATCGGCACGGACCTCATGGTGCGTGATGTCTACCTGAGTCCCGGTGATCTGTCGGCTTTCTTTCGGCTTGCAGTGACGCAGGATTGGGCCGGTTACCACTGTCTCAATGCGGCCAGTCGCCCCATACAGCAAGAGCGTCTCTCCCTTGTAGAAGCTCGATCCCTCCTCGGATTTGAGCCGCAGGATCAGTGGCCGATGAACTGTGAACAGTACTGGGGCGTTCCTAAAAGTGACCTTCCCTGAGCCACCATGATGATTTCTTTACGTGCACATGGCTCAGGAGCTTGGTTTCGGCTTTTTTACGGCGAACGAGGCCATTTCACGAGATTTTGTCTAAGTAATGTCTCAATTATTAAAAATTAAATAATTTGTAAACCGTCCAATTACAACTAATTACAAAATTTTTGGTTTTGGGGAGTTGTTTTTGTTTGACAAAACTTAGACAACTGAGAACTTGTCTAGATGACAATGCACCTGCGACTCATTTTTCTCACCGCCTGGATCCTTCTGGGCAGCCTTTCTGCCCTGATGGGTGAAACCTTTCAGGAAACCTGGCCCCAGTGGCGTGGTGCGGAACGCAATGGGACATATCGTGGTGAGGCATGGCCAGTGCGTCTATCTGCCGAGCAGTGTTCCCTGGAGTGGACACAAGCTCTTGGCTCCAGCTACAGCATGCCTGTGCTGGATCTTCAACGCATTTTCGTCACGGAATCGGTCGACAGTGACACGGAATCGGTCAAGGCGTTCGATCGCTCCAACGGCAAGTTGCAGTGGTCTACCACCTGGAAGGCCGGTATGAAAGTTCCTTTCTTTGCGCGTTCCAACGGAAGCTGGATGCGATCCACGCCAGCCCTGCACGACGGAAAATTGTTTGTCATGGGGATGCAGGAGACCCTTGTATGTCTGGATGCGATATCGGGTGATGTCGTTTGGAGGCTGAACATCCCCAGTTCTCTGGACACGCCTGATCCCTCCTTTGGTGGTGTTTCCTCGCCCTTGCTGCACGATGGGCACCTCTACGTCCAGGCGGGTGGCGGTGTGGTCAAGGTGGGCGCTGGCAGCGGTCATATCCTTTGGTCTTCAGCTCTCTCCAAGGATGCCATGAACAGCAGTCCCTTTTCCTCTCCCATCATTGCTCAACTGGGGGGAGTGCCCCAACTCGTTGTTCTGGGCAGGTCAGGCTTGAACGGTCTCGACATGGCAGATGGTTCATCATTGTGGCGGCGCGATGTGCCCGCCTTTCGCGGCATGAACATCCTGACGCCCACCATCATTGGGGAGGGTGTTTTCACGGCCACCTATGGTGGCAAAGCCCATCTTTTTCAGCCTGGACAATCCTCTGATGGCGCCTGGTCGGTATCGGAAAATTGGCAACAGAAATTTCAAGGCTACATGAGCAGTCCAGTCGTGGTTGGGGACCATGCATACATTCATGGTCGCTCCGGCAGGCTCGTGTGCCTGGACACGGTTTCTGGTGCGATCGCATGGACGTCTGGAAAAAGTTTCACCAAGTATTGTTCCATCGTGGCAAATGGTGATCGCTTGTTGGTACTCTCCACCGACGGAAAACTTCGACTTCTTGCGGCAAATCCTGAGCGGTGTGAAATCCTGGATGAGTTGCGTGTGTCCGACGAGGAAACCGACAGGGTGTCATCAAGGAAAACACCGCCAAAGAAGGGTTTGAAGAAGC
>JAAZXX010000355.1 GCA_014239995.1 Verrucomicrobiia bacterium | reverse complement strand
GGATGGACGCTATGGGCATGGGCAGATGTTCCTGCTTGATAACGTCATGATGGTCCTTTCTGAAAAAGGGGACATCATCTGGATGGAAATCAACCCAAGGGAAGCAAAGGTTATTTCTCAGTGGCACGCACTCGATGGTAAAACCTGGAACCCACCTTGCCTGGCATGGCCTTACCTGCTTCTGAGAAATGACCAGGAGGCCGTTTGCTATCAATTCAGCACCAGCGAATGATTTTACACAGCGTTTTCATGGAACACGCCGCTTGAACGGTGGAATGGTTCGCCAAGCGCAACCATGTGGTGACCACGTGCGCAAGTATTTTACCCCTCTCATGCGCCAGCATACGGAAGACTTGATGGTAGATTTTCCCACAAGTGATCCTGTACAGATTCCTGGAAACTGGGTAAAAAACAGGCCTGTCCACACGTATAATCACCCAAGGTATCATACTCGACGCAAAGGGGGCATCAGTCCGTTTGCCCAAGTTGAATCGCTTCCCGTGGCGTCGATACTCCCAGTCTGTTCATGTTCCAGGCCGTGGTCAGTTTGAAATCCAGATACTCAGCCAAGGGAAATAGGGAAATGGTTATTGCCGTAAGGACATGCTTAAAGTTAAATAAGTAGTATCAACCACTGATGTGCATCGGATGAGAAATTATTTTCCCAGCAAATTGCCTTGGTTCAAAGAAGTAATCCTCTTCTCTGGACTATGGATCTTGTCAGTTACCGGCCTTTGCGGCAGTGAAATGAAGGATCCTCCAGCCGAAGTCCTGACCTTTGAGCGCGACGTGCGGCCCATTCTAAAGGCCATGTGTTTTCATTGTCATGGCGAGGATGAAATAAAGAAAGGAGGCTTGGATTTGCGTCTGGTTCGGCTGATGAGGCATGGCGGCAAATCAGGACCGGTCTTGTCTGGTGGTCATATTGAGCAGAGCCTTCTGTGGGAAAAGATCGCATCAGACGATATGCCCGATGGGGAAAAAAAGTTAACATCAGGGGAAAAGAGGATCATCCGGCAATGGATTGCGCAAGGTGCTCCTACCGCTCGTCCCGAACCGGAAAATGTTGAGGATGCTCGATACACGGTCGAGGAATTGAATCACTGGTCCTTCAAACCTATCCTTCGGGCTCCAATACCCCTGGCTGGACCTGTTCGCCCCTTGAATGCTGTTGATAACTTTATTCAAAGAAAACTCTCGAAGAGTGAACTTACCCTTTCCCCTCAGGCTAAGAAAACAACGCTCATTCGACGCCTGAGCTTTGATTTACACGGACTTCCCCCTTCACCCAAGGAGGTGGACGCTTTTCTGAACGACCATGGTGAGGACGCATGGGAGCGACTGGTGGATCGGTTTTTGGCATCACCCCAATTTGGTGAGCGATGGGCAAGACATTGGCTCGATGCGGCCGGTTATGCTGAAAGCGACGGCGGCACCTTGAACGATCCTACGCGTCCATATGCCTGGCGATATCGTGATTACGTTGTGGGAGCTTTTAATCAAAATATATCCATCAACCGGTTTTTCCATGAACAGTTGGCGGGCGACGAAATGATTGAAGGTAAGGTAGATATCGAGAACAGCCGACATGAGGACCTGCTTGCTGCCACTGGATTTCTTCAAATGGCTCCGGACGCCACCCGCACAAGCAACACCCTGATGGATCGGAATAATGCCGTTGCAGAAACGCTCAAGGTGGTCAGTTCCGCCATGTTGGGTCTGACCCTTGGGTGTGCCCAGTGCCATGACCACAAATACGATCCTATCGGGATCGATGATTATTATCAATTCAGAGCCATCTTTGATCCGGCTTTTCCACTCCAGAATTGGAGAACCCATGATGCCCGGTTGATGGACCTGACTCAACCCGAAGTCCGGTCCAAAATAGACCGTATCGAGGCACAGGCCAGGGAACAGGAAGATGAAATCAAGGCGCGCCGGCAGGCCTTGGCCGTTGAAATCCAGGAGCGTACCTTGATACAGGTTCCGGATGCATTCCGTGATCTGCTGCGGGCTGCTGTCAAGGATCCAGGCAAGGATCGCAGTGAAAAGCAAAAAGAGCTACTGGACAGCTATCCCATGGTCAAGCCGACATCGAACATTATCGGCCTTCTGGTGGAATACGATGCTGCTTCCTACCGGAAATTTGAAAAGGAATTTGCCAAAGTGGCGGCACTCAGGGCCACAAAGCCCTCTCCAAAAATGATCCTTGCCACGACCGAGCAACCAGGGCCTGCACCCATCAGTCGAGTGTTTTTCAGGGGTAGCCCAGAAAGTCCCGAGGAAGAGGTTCATCCTGCTGAATTGACGGCACTTGAGCGCAATGGAGTAAGCGCGACTTTTCCGAAGAATGATCCTTCATTGAAATCCACGGGACGACGTCTTGCTTTGGCACGGCATCTTACCAATGGAAAGCATCCATTGCCTGCGCGTGTTTATGTGAATCGTATCTGGATGCATCTGTTGGGACGGGGAATTGTTGCCACCACGGGTGATTTCGGCATGTCTGGTGAACAGCCATCACATCCACAATTACTTGATTGGCTCGCTGATACATTCATGGAGGAAGGCTGGGATCAAAAGCGGATGATACGACGCATATTAATTTCTCAAACCTACCGCCAAAGCTCTAAACGAAACGCTCGCATGGACCAGGTGGATCCTGAAAATATTCTGTTGGGCCGGGCTAATCTCAAACGTCTAGATGCCGAATCCATACGGGACAGCCTTCTATTTGTTACCGGACGGCTTAATCCGGCCTTGGAAGGTGCTAGCTTGCCAGTAACCGAAAACCCGGAAGGTAAAACGGTCATAGGTGTTCGTAAAATCAAGGACGGGCTGAAAGCAGGTGTTGATAGCGGACAGGCAAATGCCAATCGACGAAGTATTTACGTTCAGATGCAACGCAATAAACCCTTGAATATGCTTGCGACCTTCGACCTTCCAATCATGACACCGAATTGTGAAATCCGCCGCAACACCACGGTTGCCACGCAATCACTCTGGTTCCTCAACGATGAACAAATCGTCGACTGGTCAGAAGCATTGGCGGATTCAGTATGTCATGAAAAGGGCACTGTGAAAGACCGGGTGCAATGTTTGTTTGCACGCCTTTTTGCAGTCGAGGCTAACGAGGCCGAGATGAAGCTATGCCAGGCATTCCTCCAAAAGCAGGCTCGACACTTTGAAAAAGACAAGGACACCGATTCGCCTGGACATTCTGAGCACCGTCCGCAAAAACGCGCCCTGGCAACGCTCTGTCAAACCTTGATGGCATCCAATCGGTTCCTTTACATTGACTGAACCCCAAAACGGATTTTCAATATGCGACCAGGACTTTGTTCCCGACGACATTTTCTCGCCTCATCGGCTTTTTCGCTGAGCTCAGTGGCCACTCCATTGCTATTGCAACAGGACGGTCTCCTGGCCGAAACAAAGAAATCCCTGAACAAGCCTGTAGAGCCTCCAGCATCTGTCGACCTGCTTCCAAAGCATCCAGCGCACCCGGCAAAAGCCAAGGCCATGATTTCCATGTTCATGTTGGGTGGTCCCAGCCAGATTGATCTTTTTGATCCAAAACCGGAGCTACACAAATGGCATGGCAAACCTTTTCCGGAAGATATCAAATTCGACAATGCCGCTCAAGCAAGCCGGGAAATCATGGCTCCGCTGTGGAAATTCAGGGCACACGGTCAAAGTGGCACGGAATTGTCCGAGCTGGTGCCATACCTGGGAGAAATCGCAGATGAAATTACTCTCATACGTTCGATGCATACCGGTGTGAATAATCATCTTCCATCGAATTATGCGATGAATACAGGACAGCATCGTGGAGGCCGCGCCGTGTTGGGGAGTTGGCTGCTCAACGCCCTGGGAAGTGAATCACAGGAACTTCCAGCTTATGTTGCCTTGACCGATCCACGTGGACTTCCATTGATTGGTGGAGAAAACTGGAGCCACGGACCATTGCCTTCCATCTTTCAGGGTACGCTGGTGCGTCCCAGCGAACCACGGATTTTCAACCTTGATGCTCCGCCCCATCTGCAGGGTGAGGGGCAACAGGCTCAACTTGCCTTATTGGAAGCCCTCAATCGACAACACCTGGAGGCGCACCCCGGTGAAACCGACCTCCAGGCTCGAATCGCCAGTTACGGATTGGCGGCCCGCATGCAATCTGCTGCAAAGGAGGCTTTCAATATTTCAGGTGAATCCGAGGCAACACGCAACATGTATGGCATCAACAAGAAGCATTCCAGGGACTATGGGACACGCTGCCTCATCGCCAGACGCTTAGTGGAACGCGGTGTTCGGTTTGTTCAGATCCTTTGTCAAGGGCAAGTGTGGGATCATCACGGTTCCATCAAGACGGCCTTGCCGCAGCGATGTGCTGAGATTGATCAACCGGCCAGTGCTCTCGTGCGGGATCTCCGCCAGCGGGGTTTGCTTGATTCCACCCTTGTGCATTGGGGGGGAGAAATGGGCCGCTTGCCCGTGATTCAATTCCGGGAAGGAAGCGATAAAAGAGACAAAGTGGGTCGTGATCACAACACCTATGGTTTTAGCATGTGGGTCGCAGGCGGCGGCATGAAAAAGGGCCATGTTCATGGTCAGACGGATGCCTTTTCACACCATGCCGTTGAGGATGTTGTCAATCACTATGATTGGCTTGCAACCGTGCTCCATTTATTCGGGCTGAATCACAAGGAACTTGCTTATCGAAATGGTCCTCGAACATACCGC
>JAAZXX010000354.1 GCA_014239995.1 Verrucomicrobiia bacterium | reverse complement strand
CTGATCTCGTCACATGAGCAGGAATACCTCTTGAAGGACATATCAACGGGAACGAAGACAAATTCTTTGAATGCTGCCTTTGGGATTTCTCCGAACCCGGCCCCCTGAAACACACCATCAACGTGCGCAGCGCCAACGGTACCCGGGTTCCCGGGAAAGAAACCATCGTCATGCAGTGGATAAAATAATGAACACGCCAAGGAGCTCGAATCCCGGACGAGGGCGGGCAATTTGTAAAGGGGCTGAAGATGGCTCAAAGAGGCCATGCAGCGGAGCATCACCTTTTCCGAGCCAGATCAAAGTCCCTTCTCTTTACTTGAGTCAAGCTCCTGTTCGGACCTTATCCTGCGTGGCCTTGGCCAGGTCTCGCTGTTGCTGCCGTGTATCGCCACCCAGCGGTCGTAAATGGGTTTGTCTCGGAGCTGATGCGCAAGTCGCAAAACGATGGAAGCGAAGAGAAAAATAAAGAATATCATACCTTCGTCACCTATGTACATTCCCAGAGCGCAAAGAAATAAGAGGAGGCCCAGAAACCATAGTGGAACAACACCCATGACCTGACCTTGGCATGCCAAGCAGTATCGGTTCATCCAGAAAGCATTTCCTTCCCTTTCAATGGCGGACCAGCACCTGTCCTTGCGCATGGGTCTCTGGCATTCATGGCAGTAGACGAAAGATGTCCATTTCTTGTAGCGAGGCCTCAATAGCTGATCCAGAAACGTTGGTTCTTTCTCAAGAGGTTCGAGGTAAGTATCCATACAATCCGTGTGTAAATACTCTCCTTTCACATTTTTAAAATATCGATCTTTACCGCAAGCCTTACCTCAAATCATGCATGTCTTTTCCATGTCAGGATCCTTTACCGTGATCTTTCTATCATCCGGGGTTTTCGCGAAAATGGTTCATGACAAGATCGAGGCCTTTTTGAAACAATCCGGAAAACCCAGTTCCATTCATTTTAGGTTTTACCTTCCGCTTGCGCCTATTCCTCAAAGTCCATGGGAAGCAATCCGTAGCGTTTCATCATCTCAATATCCATCATAGGTGATGAGGCGTCATCCTCCCCTTCATTTGCATCGATCAGCAGGATGGGTAATGTTTCACTGCTGCCATCGACACGCCAGAGCATGTCGTCTGGATGATGCTTTCCTTTGGGCGCGTAGTTAAAAAATGGTTGTTCCTCTTGATGCCCCGGAAGCCCTCCGTCATCGCTACCGTTCCATCCCACCGAGTACAGCTCAAAACCATCCGGTTCCAGGCGACGGTAATGGAATGGCTGTGCCGACATGGGATCCATGGGCAGGGCGGGTATCCACTTTGGAACCAGGGCCTCCAGGCTTTCCGGGTAGGACTGGTGACTCAGGTAATAACGCTCAAGCTGTATCGAGACCTTGGCCATTTCCAGCTGCAATTGGGTATCGAAAAACTTGAGGTAGGCTTTCCCCAGAGAGGGCGTCACCATGGTCGACAAGAGACCGTACGAGCTCAACGCATGCCGCGGCGTCTCGAGGTCAAGACCGCTCCAAGCACCGTCGACGGAATCCATGACAATTCTCTCGGATTTTGGAATAAGCCCGAGATAAGCCTGGTGCAACAAGCTGACCTGCTTGATGTAGAGTGCCTGCATGAAATCCTTCACCACCCAGTATATGTTAACTTTCCAGAATGAAAGCGGAGGCAAACGACCCAAAAAGGATGGGTCAAGCCTGCCTAGGGTTAGAGTGGGGTCTTCATCGGCCTGGGATCTAAACCAGGAACCATGAGCGGCTCTTTCCATGAGGAGAGTTGCCGGAACATGGTCTGGAAAATATTTTTGAGAAATCCGTTCATGGATCCAGAGCCACTGTTCATCTGACCAAAGATGATGATTCTGCGCGACGATCAGCAAGGAAAGCGTTTCTTGCCATCGTTTCAATGCGGTCAATCGGCAAATCAAGATATCTGAAACTCCAGCCTCACTGATATGGGTGGCCAATTGTAAGTCCTGGAATGCCTTTTCCGCTTCATCGTTATACACATGATGAAGTCCTTTGCGTGTTGCCAGGATATGCACATCTTCCAGGAAAGACAGGTGCGGCAAGAGCATTCCCGGGCCCTCGCTCCAATGATGGGGATACACATCCTGCATACGGCTCACGGCATCGTTCAGTTCCTCAAGCTTTGGCTCTGCCTTTGCAAAAAAGGGCACCAGGATTTCATGGATGGATTCCATCGACTCGAATGGAACCAGGGGCGGCTCCTGGAATGGGTCATCGGACAGATAACCATTCAAGGTCGCATCCAAGTCACTCGGTCGTGTGTCATCAGCAGTTCCCTCATCTGTTTCTTCCTGGTCCGGGCGCAAGGCCAATGCCAGGTCATAAAGCGTTTCCAAGGGACGGTGCATGGGGACAGGTGCATTGTCCTTCACCTCGTATTCAGTTGCCCAGGGTGGGATTTCTGGAACCCTCGACCAGGCATATGCCACTTGCATCAACTCACGGGCTTCCTCGCCCTCCGGGGCTCCAGCGATGATTTTCCCCTTGACCCATTTTCTTCCTGGTGTTGCCGCTTGAGCCAGAGTCTTGAGCATGGGATGGTCCCAGATATTGGCATCCGGGTCTGCTTCCTGAACGCCGTGGAGCTTGGCGGGATCCAGGACATGTCCCTCTGCGATCAGCTCTTTCTCCAGGTCCATCAAGTCAGACCACTCACTGGATCGCAGGTAAGCACTGCCTCCCAGCCAGAGCACAAGCCCCAGAAGGTGCGCCACCACGGGGATGTAAAAGTGTTTCGCCCTTCGGATACAAAGCACCAGCAGTGTGAAAGGGTAAAAAAGAGGGATCAGCAAGGGGGCCACTAACCACCACCTGCGTCGAAAACCCAGCACCAGTGCCGTGATCCATCCCAGAATATGCAGCCCCATGACAACACTGAGCAGCAGGAGGGCATGGTCAGGCATTATTTCGGCTGAAAAAGGAGAGGGCTCAGGCATGATGGTGGATGTGCTTCATATTCTGGATATGGATGGTGGACTTCCGAGGCTATCCAGTAAGAAGAGGGACGGTCTATTATAATTCATCCCCTTGTTTGCAATGGCGCATGGCACGCTCGGATGCATGGGCTTCATCCCCTGCTCTTCACGCACGACAGCCGGACGTCCTGATCCAGATTGGGATGACTGGCTGGATGCTCCCTGATGCTGGCCTGGCAATCCCCATCGTCCCTGCCGAGCAGGCCCGCATCGTGGAGCGCACCCCGGACTCGACGGAACGATCATCAAAGGCTCTGCCTGGCGTGGAATGCATGGGTGCTCCGGCACCCAACCTGGAACCAAGGCTTCCGGGTGGAGGTTCCACGTGGCAAGCCCCACTCAAGCTGGCAGCATGACAAGGCGGCCAAATGGACAGCCGCCTCCAGGCAAAGGGCGTGCAAGGTTTCAGCCCTTTGCTTGAGCTTGTTCTCAGTCGCTCTTGACCCTCTTGTGCTCCCAGGGACTGCCGGGATTGGGTGTGGCTTTCCCGTTTTCATCCACGGTAATGCCAACATTGTGATAGGTATCGGCATCCATTTCCTTGTCAATTCCAATCCGGGTCTCCAGCTGCCCGTCGTCATTGACGCCACTGGTACGAAAACTGGTCATTCCCGGCTTGATGGATCCCTTGTTGCTCCAGGATCGATCTTCACTCGAGCTCTTGAAAGTGGTCACCAATGCCTTGTGTTCTGGATCATAACTCCGGATCCCGTGCATGCTGAAAATGGTGGTTCCCTGTTTATTGATCTGCTTGCCGTCCAGAAGGATGGCATTCCCATCCAGCGCAGCCGCAAAGGTGATGACCCATGTGTTCCCGTTTTGATTTTTTGCAGTCCAGGTACCCAGTTGCCAGGCATGATCCTTGAGGTATTTGTTCAAGGTAACGTTTTTATCCCCAGCCATGAGTGATGCACTGCAGCTGAAAAGAAGGGTCAAAAGGATGTTTCTTATTGTTTTCATGGGGTGTCGCATACTGTGAGTGGTGATCGCCAGACCTGTGGGCCTGTTCATGTCACTAAACGAAATGACATGGTGAAATAGGTCAAATGATTCATTTCATCACCTTGCGTGCAGAACCATCCTGTCGGGTTCTATCGGGTTGAGTGCATCCCACACAGGCATGGTGACGGCCCGGGAGCTCCATTTCGATGCATGATGTAAAATAAATGATCTCTTTGTACACGTTATATCGTTAACAGGATACACACCAAGACTGATTCAAAAACAGATCCCCCATGATGAATAAATTAGGATACATCCTCCTGGCCACATGCATTCACTTTGCGATGCAGGCACAGGAAATCGCCAAGCACCCGCTTGACGGCACGTGGAAATGGAAGTCAACCAAGGAAGATGGCAGCACCGAGCAAGGTTTCAGGTGGTATTGGACAGATGAGGCAATCGGTATTCACAGGATAGCCAACGTAAGCCTCGATCCCGAGACCCTGGAACCTGTTCACGCGTGGAGCGTTTTTCAAACGAGCACGGTGGTGTCGGTGGAGCACGAGGTGGGGATTGGGGACAGGCTTTGGGTTGATACGAGTGGTCGCGTGGGACGCTCGACGGAGCGGTTTTCCAGGCGAGGCAGTTCCACCACTTTTTCGGGAACCTCAGCATCAGGTAATGTCTCGGGGATCATTGAACTTGCGTGGAACAAAGCGGGAGACACATTCGAGGAACACGTGAACCACTTCACCGGCTTCGCTCCACCAACGGGCTTAAGCTTACCCGGTATAGCAGCTTATGAAA
>JAAZXX010000353.1 GCA_014239995.1 Verrucomicrobiia bacterium | reverse complement strand
ATGCATTCTTTGAAGATGCCTGGTTCGTGGAGGATGCCCTTTCGGGTATGGGTTGATTGTTTTCAGTTTTGAGTTCATCGGGTGCCGCGGTGGCTGCCTCAAATTTCCCAATGGACAACAATGTCAGTGACAGAAGGAACAGAAGCAAAGTGAGACCCTTGTTTCTGGCCTGTGCGGCGAGGCCTCCTCGCTGACGGGTGCGTGACAGGGTGGAGGGCCTGCCAAATATTGTAGTAGAGTGCATCAGCATGACCCCATTCTTGAAAGGATGTAACCATTGACACGATGCCAATAGCTCAAGTGTTGCTGCGGCTAAACACTTTTTCATAAGACTCCGAGGCATCCTACCTTTGAATGAAACAGCAGCAAGCACTTAATGCTAGGTGCAAGTAACAATGATACAGGGGAAGGAGCCAGACGTGAAGATCGGCCGGCAAAAAGGCGAGATCGTGGGGAAGTCTCCACTTGAATTACCCACGATTGGTCCATCCGGAAAGCAGATTCTGTTTTCTTGGGTCGGTTTGGCAATGTTGTTTTGATTGAAACGTCTCATATCCGTTGATTGGTGCCCGCTTGGGTTGCTCTACCAGAACCATGCTGACAATGGTATGATGACCAGCAAGGAAGGAAGGTAATCAGCCAGTCGGGGTTTCCCAATGCCGGTAATGAGCAGCATGGAAACAATGAGAAGGATTCCCGCCATGGCTGAAATACCATCGATGACCTGAGGCGACATGTAGGACTGGCTTAACCAGCGAATAATTAGCGACAGGTAAGCCTCGAACACGAGGACGGGAATGGCTGAAAGCATGATCGGTGCACCAAAAATGCGTGTAAATGAAAAAGCTGCGGCGCCATCCATGATCGATTTGATGCCAAGCGGTATCCATTGGCCACTCAAACCATCAAGGACTGCTCCGATGAAGGCGAGTGGAGTCATGCAAAACAGCAAGGAAGCCATCTTGAACCCTTCTTTCCTGTCGGCTTGTGAAAAGGTTTTTTTGGCACGCACAGCCAATTTGTTGAGTTTTTTTTGAATGCCAAGGCTTCGTCCAATCCCATTGCCAATCAGGATTCCAAGTGAAAGAAGCATACCTTGTTGCAGATGCTTGAGGAGAGAGCCGCTCGTGGATTTCCACAGAAGATATCCTCCAGTCAGCATGCCTGCCACAGCCAGCCCCAGCTTGAGTTGGCGTTGTGAGGTTTCCCGCATTTCATGATGGCATGCCCATGTCATGGCTGATCCGAGAACAATCGCGGCGGCATTGACCAAACTGCCAGTCATGGATGCTTGAGGATATACCTGTCTGGAGTAGCGTCTGGCACAGCTGGTTCACGCTTGCTGGCGTACGGAGCTATATGGATATCAAAACTTGCCACCATCATCCTGCACCCTATCATGGTCCCACTTCACCATGCAACCGTTCAAGCAATGCTCAGTTCAAGGAGCGTCACTTTATGCTGGCGCAGCTTCCCATCGAACCGTCCGTCATGGAATTCCTTGGGCCCTTTGCTTGGTGCAATTACTGCAGACTTCTGCATGGAGC
This sequence comes from Verrucomicrobiia bacterium, assembly GCA_014239995.1. Classification (GTDB taxonomy): domain Bacteria; phylum Verrucomicrobiota; class Verrucomicrobiia; order Limisphaerales; family AAA164-E04; genus AAA164-E04. The sequence goes on along the minus strand of JAAZXX010000353.1, from coordinate 3,219 downwards.
GAGACGACACAGTCATACGACTGGGAAGCAGCGACTCAATTCTGGTCTGTTCAACCCATGCAATCCGTTACTGCTCCGGACGTCCATTTGGCGGGTTGGTCCCGTCAGCGGCTTGATTTTTTTGTGCTTTCAACCCTTGAGGAAAAGGGCCTACAACCCTCGGAAGCAGCCTCATCATCAGCCCTTTTGCGCAGGCTGCACTATGACTTGACAGGCTTGCCTGTCTCTTTTGGGGATGTGCAGTCATTTCTCCGTGATGATGCACCCGATGCCTACGAAAGAAGGGTGGAGCAACTTCTGGAATCGCCCCAGTTTGGTGAACGTATGGCCAGCATGTGGCTGCCCCTTGCGCGCTATGCCGAGGATCAGGCCCATCAAGTAGGTGCAGATGCTTCCCATGCTTATCCCAATGCCTACCATTATCGACGTTGGGTGGTCGATGCCTTCAACAGGGATCTTGCCTATGATGATTTTATCCGCCTTCAACTGGCAGGAGATCTATACCCGCATACGGAGCATGAAGACCTTGTCGCAACGGGTTTTATAGGGCTTGGCCCAAAATACTACAACCGGGGTCGGCTTGATGTGAAGGCTGAGGAGTGGGCAGACCAGGTAGACACAGTGATGCGCACTTTTCAGGGATTAACAGTCGCTTGTGCCAGGTGTCATGATCATAAGTCTGATCCGATCACGATGGAGGATTATTATGGGATTGCAGGCATTTTTGCGAGCACTGAGCTGGTGAACCGTGCTTATGACAAACCCGCTGACAAAGTGACCAAGGAGGATTTGAAATCTCACCGTTTCACCGCACATGTCGTCAAAGAGGGTACCGCGAAAAACTTGCCGATTTTTATTCGTGGCAATGTTGATCAAAAGGGCAGGATCGTTGATCGTCGTTTTCTCAGTTGGTTGAGTGGTGGTCACCCAAAGGCTTTCAATTCCCGGGGGAGTGGACGACGTGAGCTTGCCGAATCCATCGCTACACCGCAAAACCCACTCACTTCCCGGGTTTACGTCAATCGGCTCTGGAGCCTTTTTTTCGGGCAGGGTCTGGTGCGCACCCCAAGCAATTTTGGATTGTTGGGTGCATTCCCGACGCATCCAGAACTTCTCGAGGATTTGGCTTTTCGATTCATTCAGGGTGGAAGTTCCACAAAACGATTGGTGCGCGAAATGGTTCTCTCCTCGACTTACCGTCAATCCTCTCGCAATGCCTCAGCTGGAATGGGACAAGAAACGGACACTCGCTGGCTCGCGGGGATGCCCAGACGTCGCTTGAGTGTTGAAATGTGGCGTGATACGCTGTTGATGCTTTCTGGAAATCTTCAATTTGAGGGTGGACCCTCCATCGAGCTGGATGATCCTCAAAACATGCGAAGGACGCTTTACGGGCGAGTAAGCCGCCTCAAACTCAATGATTTGCTCATGCAAATGGATTACCCTGATGCAAACGTCCATGCTGCTCATCGCAACCAGACCACCACACCACTTCAGAAACTTTATGCAATGAATAGTTCCTTTGTGCTCCATCAGTCCGATTCCATCGTGGCTGATCTTGCACTTGAACGTGGAGTGCAGGAGGGGATTCATACACTCTATCGTCGTTGTCTTGGGAGGGGACCCAATACGTCGGAACGCACCGCGGCGGCGGCTTTTCTTAAAACTGACGCTAAGCCTTATCCAGACATACGGCGCTGGGCATCCCTAGCTCAGGTGCTTTTCATGTCTAACGAAATGCTATATCTTGATTAGAGTCATGAAATCTTCAAAACCTTGGAATGATCTGACGCGTAGATCCATGCTGCAACGATCCGCCATGGGCATGGGGATGCTTGGGATGCTGGGGGTTCATTCAACCCTTGGGGCGCCTGCTTCAGATAAATCGACCGGGGCGATGGTTCCTCCTCGTGCCAAGCGTGTGATTTTCCTCTTCATGAACGGAGGTCCATCTCATGTGGATACTTTTGATCCCAAGCCCGCCTTGGCGAGATACGAAGGGACGCAACCCTCTGGCGATCTGTATAAGAAGCCCAAAAGCACCGGGTTCATGCCATCCCCGTTCAAGTTTTCAGAACACGGTCAAAGTGGTATCCAAGTCAGCGAATCTTTACCTCACCTTGCGAAAGTCATCGATGATTGCTGCGTCATTCGATCCATGCACACCGATGTGCCCAATCACGAACCTGCACTACTCCAGATGCATACCGGGAACATACAGCCCATTCGCCCGGCATTCGGTTCCTGGTTGCTTTATGGACTGGGAACAGAGAATCAAAACCTGCCTGGTTACGTGGTGCTCCGACCCAGTGCAAACATCGTGGTGGGTCCTGCACTGTGGTCGAACAGTTTCTTGCCAGCCAAGTATCAGGCCACCAGCATCCTGACTTCGGATCTTAGTGTTGAAAAACTGATCCCTCATATTCGCAATCCACGTTTTTCACTGAAGGAACAGCGCGCACAACTGGACTTGCTGGAGATCCTCAACAGGCAACACCTTGAGGAGCGCGCTGGTGACAGCGAACTTGAGGCTCAGATCCAGTCCATGGAAACGGCCTATCGAATGCAACTGCAGGCCTTGGAAACCCTTAACCTCGAGCGCGAGGATCCCGAAACACGAGCGATGTATGGAACCTCCAGTTTTTCCCAATCCTGCCTCATGGCCCGTCGTTTGGTTGAATCTGGTGTTCGATGCGTCACTGTTTACTACACCAACAAGGGAAACCAGCCGTGGGATACGCATGCCAACCACAACACATCGCACAGCAAACTCTGCGCCGATAGTGATCGTGCCACGGCGGCATTGATCAGCGACCTGAAACGCCGGGGTCTCCTGGATGACACCCTCGTGATATGGGGGGGGGAATTCGGTCGAACACCCTATGCACAAACCAATGCAGACGGTAAAAAGCCAGCAGGACGGGATCATCATCATACTGCTTTTTCAATGCTGCTTGCCGGGGGAGGGGTGAAGCGCGGGTGCGTTTATGGTGGGTCTGATGAACTTGGTATGCAGGTTCAGAGCGGGGCCATGCACGTGCACGACCTGCACGCAACCCTCCTTCATCTGATGGGGTTGGATCATGAGCAATTGACCTATCGTTACTCAGGGAGGGATTTCCGTTTAACTGATATTCACGGTAATGTTTGCCATGACATCATGGCTTAGCGAGCCTTTCCTGAACTGATTATATCTGAGCCTTGTCGGGTTTGTGAGAC
>JAAZXX010000352.1:320-4772 GCA_014239995.1 Verrucomicrobiia bacterium | reverse complement strand
CGATGCTGTGGTCGCTTACACCGCGTCTCAGAGGAGTGGCACTGCCTGTGCAAAAACCCGCTCAGAGGTTGCAGGGACTGGCAAGAAGCCGTGGCGGCAAAAGGGTACAGGCCGGGCACGAGCCGGTTCTTTCCGTTCTCCAATTTGGCGCGGTGGCGGCGTTGTGTTTGGACCTCGCCCTCGTGATTTTCGCAAGGATGTTAACAAGAAGACCCGGAAACTTGCCCTCAAGAAAGCGCTCAGTGAGCGTTTTAAATCCGGGGAAATTATCGTTGTTGATCAAGTGAGTTTTGAGCAGCCCAAAACCAAGACCTTCATCGATATGCTCGACAAGCTCAAGATTGACGGAACAGCCTTACTCGTGACCGAGAGGGTAGATGCCAATGCACAGCTCTCAGCGCGCAACATCCCATACGTTTCTGTTACCACCGGCGATTCGTTGAATACCTACGATACGTTGAAATACGATCGCATCATCATGACGCGAGAGGCACTCGTGGGGCTGCAATCAAGACTCAGTTAATTTAACCGCCATGAACGCATACGATATTATCAAGACTGTCCGAATTACGGAAAAAGGAACGGTGCAGTCCAGTGAATACAACCAATATACCGTGGTGGCTGATACACGCGCCAACAAATTCCAGATACGTGACGCGGTGGAAGAGTTGTTTAAAGTAAAGGTTCTTCGTGTCAATACGCTCAATGTGCGTGGCAAGGATCGGCGCCAGCGCACCAAGCAGGCAGGTCGATCTGCAAACTGGAAAAAGGCAATGGTTACCCTCAAGAGCGGTGACAAAATTGAATTAACCTAAGTCAGAAGGGGAATAATATGGCAGTCAAAACTTTTAAGCCTTTAACACCAGGTCGTCGATTCCAAGCGGTTGCTGACTTTTCCAATCTTACCAAAAAGAAACCGGAGAAGAAACTGCTCACGACCAAGAAGAAAACCGGTGGGAGAAATTGTTATGGTCGCATCACGGCTCGAGCCATTGGTGGCGGACATAAACAGAAAATCCGCACTGTTGATTTTCGTCGTAATAAAACGGGCATCGAGGCCGAAGTGGTGGCCTTGGAGTATGATCCAATGCGTTCAGCGCGACTCGCTCTGCTGCAATATACAGATGGTGAAAAGCGATACATCGTGGCGCCACTTGGGCTTGAAGTGGGTGGCAAGGTCATGAGTGGTCCGGAAGCCCCTACAGACATAGGAAATGCCATGCCGTTGGAAAATATTCCGGTTGGTTCATCTGTGCACAGTATCGAATTAATGCCCGGACGGGGTGGACAGATCGCACGCACCGCGGGTTCCTTCGCTACTTTGATGTCGTGCGATTCGAAGTATGCGCAGATCAAGATGCCTTCCGGAGAAATCAGGCGGATCCACAGTAAATGTAAGGCAACCATCGGCCAAGTTGGCAATACCGACCATGAAAACATCATCATCGGGACTGCGGGACGTAACCGGCATCGCGGCCGTCGCCCCCTGACTCGAGGTGTTTGCAGAAATCCAGTGGATCATCCTAATGGTGGTGGAAACGGGCGCTCGAAAGGTGGAGGAGGTCGTCAGCACCTGGTTTCACCCTGGGGTCTGCTTTGCAAAGGCTACAAGACAAGGAACAAGCACAAGACATCCAACAAATTTATCCTGGTTCGCCGTGACGGGCGTCCGAACAAGCTCAAATAATCTTTTCGACCTATGGCACGCTCAATTAAAAAGGGATTTTATGTCGACGGCAGTCTGATGAAGAAAGTCGACCAAATGAATGAAAGTGGAAAAAAGAGACCCATTAAAACTTGGTCTCGCCGCTCGACCGTCACGCCTGAATTCGTTGGGCATACGCTCAACATTCACAACGGTAAAATATTCGTGACGGTGTTCATTACTGAAAATATGGTGGGCCACAAATTAGGTGAGTTCGCCCTGACACGCACTTTTAAAGGACATGGGGCTCATACAGCCAAAGTGACCAAATAATTGTATGGAAGTTCAAGCCATTACTAAAAACGTTCGAATGTCTGCGCAGAAGATGCGTGAGGTCGTGCGACAGATTCAGGGAATGAATGCCTTGCAGGCTATTGCCGTGCTGGGAGCCGTTCCTCGCAAGTCCGCCCGTGTTGTTGCAAAAACACTCAAGAGCGCCATCGCCAACGCTGAGCACAACAACAATGCCCGACCGGAATAACTTGTTGTCAAAATGGCTGTAGCAGGGCAGGGACCGGTCATGAAACGTTTCATTCCCAAGGCGCGCGGATCGGCAGGACCTATCCTTAAGCGAACGTGCCACGTCAAAATTGTTGTTTCGGATCTTAGCTAATTTATTACTATGGGACAGAAAACCAACCCAATCGGTTTAAGAATCGCACTCAACCGTGACTGGCGATCCAAATGGTTCTCCGACAAAAAAAACTTCGGTGGACTACTTGCAGAGGACAGCAGAATCCGCTCATTCCTCAAAGGTAAGCTTGAGGCTGCTGCAGTACCTCGTATCCAGATCGAGAGAGCTGCAACACGCTGTCGAGTCACAATCCACACCGCTAGACCTGGAGTCGTTATCGGCCGCAAGGGTGCCGAGATTGACAAGATCAAGGAGGAGTTGTCGCTCATGACGGGCAAAGAGGTTTACGTGGACATTCAAGAGGTTAAAACCCCTGAGCTGGATGCTCAACTTGTCGCTGAAAATATTTCCTTGCAACTGGAACGACGTGTTTCTTTTCGTCGCGCCATGAAAAAAGCACTCCAAACGACCATGGATTTTGGTGCAGATGGGATTCGAATCCGATGCGCTGGTCGACTGGGGGGAGCCGAACTGGCACGTGTCGAATCATACAATCAGGGTCGTGTGCCTCTGCACACATTGCGTGCCAATATTGACTACGGATTTTCGCAGGCAAAAACACTGTATGGCATCCTTGGTGTCAAATGTTGGATATGCAAAGGCGATATCAAAATTGAAAAACCCGAACGGTCCACCTACACGGAAACTGTCTGAGGGCCTTAACTTTACAATACTGATTTGAGAAAGGTAGAATTATGCCATTGATGCCCTCAAGGGTGAAATACAGGCGCATGCATCGCGGCAATCGAGCCGGGTTGGCACGCAGAGGCGCTACGGTAGCGTTCGGAGAATATGGTCTTCAGGCCCTTGAACGTTGCTGGTTGAACAATAAACAAATCGAAGCCGCCCGTATCGCCATTACTCGCAATATGAAACGTCGGGGCAAGGTCTGGATCCGTATTTTTCCCGACAAGTCCTATACCAAGAAACCGCTGGAAACTCGTATGGGTAAGGGCAAAGGCCCCATTGAAGGCTGGGTAGCGGTCATCCGTCCTGCCAACATACTTTTTGAGGTCGATGGAGTGCCTGAGAACGTGGCACGTGAATCCTTCCGACTTGCCGCGGCCAAACTGCCCATCCGAACGAAATTCATTTCAAGACACAAATAGGCAACCATATGGCGCTAAAATTTAAAGATTTACAAGAATTATCCCAGCCAGAGCTGTTGGCCAAAGGGCAGGAACTGAGGCAGGAACTCTTCAATTTAAAACTTCAGAAAGCCAGTAGTCAGCTTGAAAAACCTTCCCGATTACGCGACCTGAGGCGGGGAATAGCCAGAGTGGAAACCAAGTTGAACGCCCTGCGTCGACAGGTATCCGAAAACTAGAAAGATTTCAAAAACATGTCTGAAGAGAAAACACAACGTGGGCATCGCAAGTTGCGTATCGGTGAAGTCATCTCCGATAAAATGGACAAAACCATTGTCGTCAGGGTAAGGCGTCGTATCCAACACCCTAGATTTAAGAAAATCATCACTGCCTTCAGCAAGTGTTACGCACATGATGAAAAAGGTCAGGCCAAGATTGGAGATCAAGTTCGGATTCAAGAAACACGCCCCTTGTCAAAACACAAGTGTTGGCGACTTGTTGAGGTGACTCAAAGCGCTGAAGCGTAAATTTACCCAGGATTAACTGCTATGTTACAATTACGCTCACTCATAAATGTGGCTGACAACACCGGCGCCAAGAAGGCTGCAGCCATCGGTGCACTAGGAAAAACCCAACGTTATGCAAAGATTGGGGACATCCTCAAGGTGCACATCAAAGAATCGTCTCCCGATGCGTCGGTTAAAAAAGGAGATGTTGTTAACGCCGTAGTCGTACGCACCCGAAAATCCATACGTCGTGCCGACGGATCGGTACTTCGGTTTGACTCGAATGCAGTTGTGATCATCGACAAGGATAAGAACCCCAAAGGTACGCGCATCTTTGGCCCAGTAGCTCGCGAGTTGCGTGAGAAACGTTTTATGAAAATCGTCTCACTGGCTCCTGAAGTCATTTGAATACCATGCCCACCAAATTTCATGTCAAACGTGATGACGAGGTTGTCGTTATCTCTGGAACCGAAAAAGGCAAACGGGGAAAGATCATCCAGGTGGTCCCCAAAAAAGAAC
>JAAZXX010000352.1:0-310 GCA_014239995.1 Verrucomicrobiia bacterium | reverse complement strand
CATCGTTGAAGGTATCAACATGATTAAGAAACACGTTCGCCGAAACCAACAGCACCCGGAGGGGGCCATTATCGAACGTGAAGGAGCCATTCATATCTCGAACGTGATGAAGGCCGAACGCTATGATGCCAAGCGGGGTAACACATAAACCTGAGCACCTATAACCGGTTATATGAAACCTAGATTTTACGATAAATATGTCCAAGACATCCGCCCCAAACTGTTGGAGGAGGGTAAGTTCACAAACATTCATCAAGTACCGACCATCCAGAAGATTGTTATCAATATGGGGGTGAGTGGAATGATGGAA
>JAAZXX010000351.1 GCA_014239995.1 Verrucomicrobiia bacterium | reverse complement strand
CAATTTTGACTTTAGATAAATACCAAGATCTTCCGTTATCCTTGTTGCCCTGATAGAAAAGATATGTCACACCATCGTGGTCGGTGAAAGCGTAGGGATGGCCAGATTCGCTCGAATTCCACTCACCTTGATTTCCCTTTGTCCAGAAACCTGAGGTTCCATGACAGAACATCCGATGAGCCAGGATTCCATGGAATTTCGTTCTGGTTACCTCATTGGAATCAGGACGTTCCGCCATCAGGCCGGGTGTTTTACGGTTTGCCATCAAAACACCGATGCCGTCAAAATGCTGGCAGGAAAACAGAGAGTCAAGCACTCCCGAGCGGAAGTCCCGCACTAGACTTCAAATCTATCGATGCTGGGGCCTCAATCAAAACCCTCGTGCGAGTGTGTTGAGCACAGCAACGTGCGACCAGTACGTGGCGGTGGTGACTCTCGACTGGTTTCAGGCCCAGCCACCGAGTGTGCATGCATGGGTTGCTTATGTTAATCACTTCTGCTTGTTGCGACCAGGCTCCTGATTCATCTGTGTCATTTGCGGCGTTCCGCCGTGTCCCGTAGAATCCGATCCCCTGCGTGAGTTCACCCAGGGAAATCGGCGAAGTTCATATTGCCGGCGGGGTGATTATTTTTGATGCACTCTCGAACACCTTCCTGTTGAGGCTTAGGGATCGGTCATTATGCCCACTTTCCGGCCTGCTCTCCGGGAGATTCATATACGAACACTCCGCCATCATATCGTTCATGAATCTGCTCACTCAGCTTGGGACAGAAAGGTCACGGATGGCAGATGAATACGTTTTTTTTGAGCACACCCTTTCGAGCAGTACTTAACCTCTTTCCAGACTTTCTCCCACTTTTTCCGCCAAGTGAAAGTACGTTCACAGACAGGACAGGTTTTTCGTGGCAGATCACATTTTTTTTTCATTCCATGCTATCCAGAAATTTTTGACTATCATCACGAATGGCATGTTTCTTCTCATCACTCATTCGATCATAAGTTTGATACATCATACCAATACGATGGTTGGAACGCAGCTTATCCCGGTTACGATCCAGAAAATCCCAGTAAAGGTAATTGAAGGGACACGCATCGGGTCCATTTTTCCTGGTGACTTTGTAACTACAGCTCTTGCAGTAATCTGACATCTTATTGATATAGCTGCCACCTGCTGCATAAGGCTTGCTCGCCAGGTAGCCTCCGTCTGCGAACAGGATCATCCCTGACACATTGGGAAGCTCAACCCATTCATAGGCATCGGCATAAACTGCCAGAAACCATGCGTTGACATATTTGGGGTCTATGCCAGCCAATAATGTAAAATTCCCGAGGACCATCAAACGTTGAATGTGGTGTGCGTAAGCGTTTTCCCTGGTCTCTGAAACACACTGATGCAGGCAGTTCATCCTGGTATGGGCTGTCCAGTAAAAACTGGGCAGTGGCCTCGCTGCTTCAAAGAAGTTTGCTTCGGCATAAAAGGGCATCTTGAACCAGTAGATGGCGCGCACATATTCGCGCCATCCAATGATCTGCCGAATAAAACCTTCGACGGCATTCAACGGCGCTTGTCCTTGCTCGTAGGCTTCCTCAGCCGCACGCACGCACTCGAGAGGCAACAACAAACCACAGTTCAGATAAAAACTGATGTGAGAGTGATACATCCAAGGTTCGCCTTCAATCATCGCATCCTGGTAATCACCGAAAGAGGGAAGGCGTTGCTGGATGAACCTGTTCAGGACTTTCAGGGCCTCATCACGTGTAACGGCAAAATAAAAGGGTTCGAGATCGCCGAAATGATTGGCAAAGCGTGCAGCCACTGTTTCCAACACACCCTGTGTAATTTCATCGACTTGACCAAGGTAAGGCGGTGGCACATGCAAGTCACCCTTGGGCGGCTTACGGTTTTCAGCATCGTAATTCCATTGCCCACCCACGGGCTCGTTTTCGTGCATGAGGACACGGTATTTTCTACGCATCTCCCGGTAAAAATATTCCATTCGCAACTGCTTGCGATTTTGTGCCCAATCCGTGAAAGCCTCCTGAGAACACAAGAAACGGTCATCCGTTCTGATCTCAACCTCAATACCCAGATCCACATGCCATTGCTGAATATCCTGCAACACACGATACTCGCCCGGACTGGTGACGATGATGCGATCAATGGCATGTTTTGCGACAGCACGCTTTACTTCCGCCTTGAATGACCCAGCGTTGTGAGGATCATCTATTTTTGTATATTCGACTTCATAGTCTTGTCGCTTCAATGATTCACAGAAGTGGCGCATCGCGGAAAAGAGAAAAGCTATTTTCTTCTTATGATGTTTCACATAGGTTGCTTCATCCCATACCTCACACATCAAGACAATATCTTGAGCGCGATCACAGCCATTCAGGCTGGATATTGAATCTGAAAGCTGGTCCCCAAGCACCAAACGTAGTGTGGTCATAGCGGCAGTTCCTCTTGTTTGTTGTCTTTTCTTGCTTTGCGACCTGCAGCCCGAGGTAAACCCGACTTGCGACTACCGTGTTTGTTCACGATTTCCTGTGCTACTGCCTTGTGTGATGTATTGTTTTTTCTCAGGCCATAAATCTTGCCTGCAGCGGCTTTGCGCGCTGTTTTTTCATCAACGACAGGCATTGGGTAATCAGCCATCTGCGACTTGGCCAGCCAGGGTGTGTGTATGAATGATTGATCCATATCGCACAGTTCTGGAATCCATTGACGAATAAACGTTCCCTCGGGATCCTGATCGATACCTTGCTTGATCGGATTGTAAATGCGAATGGCGTTGATTCCGGTCGTGCCTGATTGCATTTGTACCTGGCTGTAGTGAATACCAGGTTCATAGTCGGTGAACAGTTTTGCCAGGTGCAGTGCAGGTTGACGCCAATGCAGCCACAAATGGTAGCTCGAAAAACTCATCAGCATGGCACGCATGCGGAAGTTCAACCAACCCGTTGCGCTCAAGGCCCGCATGCAGGCATCCACCATGGGATATCCTGTTTTCCCTGCTTTCCAGGCTTCAAAGAAAATCTCATTAAAACCACTGTCCCGCAGACCATCATAGGCAGGGTGCATATTTTCAAATTCGATACGTGGCTCGTCTTCCAGTTTTTGTATGAAATGGCAGTGCCAACGCAGCCTGCCAGAAAAAGATCGCAGCGCACTTGGCCATTTGCCTTTCATGCCGCGCGGCATCCGCTTGATTTCCTGACTACGCCATTCAGATGCCTGAAAGGCTTCACGAACTGAAATGGTGCCAAAAGCAAGGTGTGCGGATAATCGTGAACAGCTCTCAAATGCAGTGACAGGGGTGGACATCTCCTTGGTGTAAGCTTCACCTCGCTCAGAAAGAAAGCCCTGGAGCAACTTCAAGCCTTCACGGCGTCCGCCTTCTTGCAATGAACCCAATGCATCAACTGGCAGACCCAGTTCTGCAGCACTTGGCAGTGTATCCGAAGTCTCCTGAATGCTTTGGAGGGCGACTGGGCTATCAAGGACGGGTTTTTTCATTTGCCCATACCACCTTCCTGCCCAACCATCGCGATCCCTTAAACGACGGATCACCCCATTTTGTGATGGTTCATGCCACGGAACATGCTTTGTTCGACACCATTGCTTGACTGCTTTGTCCCGCTCATAGGTCCAGGCATTCCACGTTTCCTGATGTGACCACAGGGCCTTGATGGTGTGACGTTGATAAAGTTCCTCCAACACCTCAACCGCACCGCCCCTTTTGATGATGAGTGGTTGCCCCAGATCCTTCAGGGAAGCATTCAATTCGTGGAGGCAATCATTGAGAAACACCCAATGACGCTGACTCACATCCGGTTGTTTCCAAAGCCCCGGTTCAAGGATGTATAACGGCAGCACAGGACCACGCCTTGAAGCTTCCAGCAAAGCCTCGTGGTCCTCTATCCGTAAATCCCTCTTGAACCAGACAACATTCATTTCCAGTCCTCATGATAATTTCCAACGCACATCGCATGTTTTTTTTCCCTGTGTTTGGCAATGCGACCTGATACGCGTTTTCGCCACAAGCGAAAACTGCGCGGTTTGAGTCTTTTTCTCATGATGGTGATGGTCTCTGGCTCTGAATAGCCCGTAAGTGATTGAATCTCTTCAAATGATGTCTTGTCACACCAGGCCATTTGAATGACTTCATCGATATGGATGCTGTTTTTGTTCACGGTTTTTTATGATGCCTGTTCCGGCAACTAAGCTTCTTGGTTTGAAATGGTGCTGACCACTCTGTGAGCACTGCATGTCGGCCAGCAGCATGTTCCGATGGCAGGGACCCACCATCCGTCACATGAAGCTGAAGATGCCTTGAAAGGTGTCTGTGCACTTCCCATGTTTGTGAACAAGCGAGGACAGGCTGATGGTGACGTCCGCTCATTAAACCGAGGAGCTTATGGGCAATCCGGTGGGTTGTGGCCCCGAATACAAGGCAGGAGTAGCACCCGAAGGGATGGTTGCCCATAGTCTTGGAAGCACTCGCAATGGGAACTGAGATCCAATCGCTGCATTGAAAGGTTGGTCATCAGTCATAATACACTCTTTTCAATGGCAGTCGCAAGGTTGTCAGCGGATGTAAAAGCTCCTTCAACACGGCCCCCCTGGCACCAATCACCGCATGCGGCCAGGTTCAGGTTTTCATCGAGAAAAACAGGATATTTATCGCGCTTGGCGTTATTTGCGTACCGCCAGCCATGAAGAGCTTTGCAGTCGGCAATGCTCACATCATGCCCGATGACATGGCTTGTCTCGTCAGA
>JAAZXX010000350.1 GCA_014239995.1 Verrucomicrobiia bacterium | reverse complement strand
CAATCCCCTGCTTGAGTTTTAAAGCCGGCCAGTGACGAAAGGAACGCAGGTATCAAGAGCCACACAAGGTAATAAGAAGGTAGGTGAGAGGAATTTAAATCATTGGCAAACACACTTTGCCAGGGGCGGAAGGCTGGGACTCGCATGTCACTAACAAAGCAGAGCTTGCATAGTGCGTAAAGGTGCAAATGTCTCATGGGTGCACTTCAGCCATTATTTGGCTGCTCAAGTGGTAAGACTATTTTCACTGGGCCTTATTCGTAACTGGTTCCTGAATGCACTCAGGACATCCAAATCTGCCCATTGAAGGTGGTATGTGAACCTGATGCTTGAAATGAAACCAAGGGCCCTTTTTCTTAATTCCCTCTATTTGTTTGAAAAATTTGAAGTTCCAATTTCATGGGCTTGAAGCCACGTTCGTTCAAAGGCAACATCCCTGTGGTCAGGTCTTATATGGATCGTATTCCAGATGCTGGCAGCTAAGACAATGGCACAAGGAATCCTATGAAAAGTATGTTTAAATGTTTGAGGCTATGCTTTGCGCTTCTGTTTGCCCCGGGTGTCGTGGCGGGTAAACATCATCAAAAACTCCAGATCTTTATTCTTGCCGGTCAATCGAACATGGTCGGCCATGCCCATTGCATGACCATTCCTGCCCTGCTCGAGGCAAGCAAACCGGAGATCAAGGACTTGGCTGCCTGGGTATTTAAAAAAGATGCCATGATGTCCAGCGATATCATCAGAAATCTGATCGCAACCCAGATGAAACGCGATGAGATCAGCAGGACATTGCGGAGCATGAAGACGAAACCTCCAGCGGATCGGTCTTTAGTTCAGGCGTCGCTGACAGAACTTGAAACTCAATATGAATCTCAAATGAGGGGTATCAAGGAAACCTTTGTCGTGTCCGATAAAGTCCACATTACCTCCATCGCCGACGGCCATCGACGATTTGGAGCGCTGTCAGTGGGTTACGGCGCTAATGGCGATAAAATTGGCCCAGAATTTGGCTTCGGACTTTCCTTGGCGCGTCAGTTGGATGCCCCCATCCTCATCATTAAGACCTCATGGGGTGGTAAATCCCTGCATTATGATTTTCGACCGCCCTCAGCCGGGCCCTATCGACTGAGCGATCAGGAAAAGGGTGCAAACAACAGCTCGGATATCAGCAAAAATGCAGGCCTCAGCTGGAGGATGATGCACGAGACTGTCCATGAAGTACTCAAGGATTTGAAAAAGTACCATCCAGCCTACGATGCTGATATTGGCTATCACATGGCAGGTTTTGTCTGGTTTCAGGGTTTTAATGACCAATTCTCCCCTGCCTTTCGAGACGCTTACAGGGATAACATGGTTCATTTTATAAAGGATGTACGCAAGGAATACAGATCACCAAAGATGCCGTTCGTTCTCGGAGTTCTTGGAACCGACATGACAAAAGAAAACGTTGCCAAGAATGCCATTTCCATGGCTCAGCGAGAAGTCGGTGCACTACCAGCATTTGGGGGGAACCTTCTCACTGTGGAAAGCTACAAGGTCTACGACCTTGCAGCTCGTAAGGTCTTTGATAGCGGGTGGGCAGAGCATTTCGCCGAGTGGTGTGTTGTGGGAAGCGATCGTCCTTACCATTACTTGGGAAGCGGTACCTTTTTCGTCCGCCTGGGCGATGCATTCGCCAATGCGATGATGAGCCTTTTAGTGAACCAGGATCGTTCCCTTACCATGGATAGTTCTGTCAAGGATGGTGAAACCATCGCCTTTCTGGGCGACTCCATCACCGCGGCAGGAAGTCAACCAGGTGGCTACTGTCGACTTTTACTGGATGCCTTGAAGGAACAGGATGTTCAGGTAAAGTCAATCTTCGCTGGAGTCGGGGGGCATAAGTCCGACCAGATGCTCGCCCGACTGGAAAAGGATGTTCTCCATTTTCAACCCGACTGGATGGTTTTGAGCTGTGGCGTCAATGATGTCTGGCACGGGAAACGCGGTGTAGACCTTGCATCCTACAAAAGGAATATTTCCGAGATCGTCAATCGTGCTCAGGCTGCGGGTGTGAAGGTGATGATTTTAACCTCTACCATGATCACGGAAGATCAAGGGAGCGCATTAAATCAACAATTGTTGCCTTATAATGCCTTTCTCAGAACCTTGGCTGTGGAGACACACTGCCTTCTGGCAGATCTAAATGCCGATATGCAGGCAGCACTGAAAACATTTCCAAACGATGCTCCCAAGGGGAAGCAGCTTACCAGTGATGGCGTGCATATGAACAGGGCTGGAAACATCATGATGGCCCGTGGAGTGGCGAGGGCCTTTGGCCTCAATCACCACCTGTTTGATCAAACATTAAAATCAAAGCAATAATTTTTTTAAAACCCATCCTTAACTTCTGTACAATGATTTCAAGAAGCTATCCTTTGTGTCGCCTTCTGCCTGAGCTGATTCTGATGGCAGTGGTGCTTTCTGGGCTACATGTCAAGGCTCAATCAATCCCCAGGCTTGGCGACCGCCTGAGCAATGAACAAGTAATGGGCTTTGCGAATCTGGCATTGCGTGGTATCGATCAGGAATATCCCAACAAGCCTTCCAATGTGATGTCGGGTCCGCAGTCCGTACAAAGTCCAAGCGAGATGCACCCCGCGTTTTTTGGCTGTTTCGATTGGCACAGCAGTGTTCACGGGCACTGGATGCTGGTGCGATTGCTCAAACATTACCCCAAATGCAGCTTGGCGAGCGAGATCCGAAGCAAACTCAACCAGCACCTGACAGAGACCAAGCTGCGGGCAGAAGCCGCTTATTTCAAGCTGCCTGAAAACAGGTCCTTTGAACGCACATACGGGTGGGCGTGGTTTCTACGCCTGGTCGCTGAATGTGAAACGTGGAACGATCCCGATGCCCAGCGCTGGCGTGCTTATCTGCGTCCATTGGAAACGTTGTTGGTCGACCGCATCAGGGATTATCTTCCAAAGCTTACATACCCCATACGGACGGGCGTACATCCCAACACGGCATTTGCATTGGGGCAGATACTCGACTATGCCCGTATCGTGGGAAACAACTCATTGGAATCTCTTGTGATTGCACGGAGTAACGCATACTTCCTGGAGGACGAAGACTATCCGCTTCATTATGAGCCTTCCGGGCAGGATTTTTTCTCTGCTGGTTGGAACGAAGCTGACCTGATGCGCCGTATTTTGACACAGGATGCCTTCGGAACCTGGCTTAGCCAATGGTTGCCAGCGCTTGGAAAACCGGATGCTATTTCCAAGCCGGTGGAAGTCAGTGATGTCACGGACGGAAAAATTGTCCACCTGGCAGGACTTGATTTATCACGTGCATGGTGCATGCAGGGCGTAGCGGCTTCTTTACCGAAAGCAGACCTGCGTCGTCAGGTCCTCTTGCAATCGGCTGTAGCGCACGCCAGGTTGGGGTTTAAATATGTGTTCAGTGGCCATTATGAGGGTGAACACTGGTTGGCCACCTTTGCCGTGTATGCCTTGGACCGTGTTGGTATCGAGTAAGACAAGGTCACAAACACGCGGTAACCTTGAGAGGTTTGGCATAGCGAATGTGCCCATTCTGGCCGGTGAACTGTGTAGTGGGTCTGTTGCCTGCGGTTCTTTGCCTGCGCGATGATCCTGCCAAAGGGTCAGGATTTGCTTTTTTTTCCATGCAAGGCTTGCGCTTCAGTTTTTTACCAGCTGAAGACGGAAGAACAGCGTGTCCAATGCTCCTGTTTCGACTTGAACAGAGGCATCCGAGGACCACGGGTGTCTGGAGGATGTCTCTTGCATGGAGTCCGGCACGTCGCTCCATGCCTGAAGGGTTTCCGATACCTGTATTACATACTTTGGAGTCCGGATGACCGGGTCGTAGATTTCACCATCGAAAAGGAGTATGCGTTTGTCCGGATCAAACACACCTTTCTTCGCGGGCCTTCCTGTGAAGGAAACGTTCACGGTGTAGGTATCCTCTGTTTCGTAGCGTCCCATCTCGATAAAGTCGTATTGAAACCATTCGGCCAGGCCCTTCTCAAAGTGCCCAAAGGTAAGTGAGTGGCGGGTAGGGGGGAACTCTGGCCACATGTTCGGGTAGGTTTTTCGGGAATGGAAGGTGATCTTTTCCCATGCAAACGGCGTTTGAAATCCGACTGACAAGGTAGCTATGCCGTCCTTGACATCGATGTCCCGGATTATTGGGGGCGGGTCGATTGCTTGCGCCTGCAGGCGGAGAAGCAGACCTGTGTTCAGGTTGAAAATGATGAGAGCCAGCGTGAGTTTTACGAATTTTTGCATGTTCTGAGTCTTCTGGAGTGCCTCACTAAAACAGCCGAGTCTGACCATCGAGCCCGATGATCGTCGTACGGCTTGAGCCCCCGCGATCATGGTTGATGTATATTTGTCGGATGTTGGCGGCCTCGAGTTCATCTAGTAAAGCGGGGTCGACCTCTTCCTCCAAAGAAGGTTCAAAGAGGTATTCTTCCCAGAAATTATGGTGACCTGGCGCATATGTTTGTGAGTAGTATCCGCGAAGGGTGATAGGTTGTGTGGTCAGCCCGGTGATGATGGTTTCCTTCCATGCCTTGAGTGGAGCCGTATAACCGGCGGTGGGTCCCGTGGGATGGGGTGGCCAGTAAAAATCAATGCGGATTCGTTTGCCCCCCTTTCCGGTGATGATGCGTGTCTGGGGAAGATCTTTATCTGTTACCCCCTCCTTGGGATCAAACCCGGTCAGTGAAATTTCCTCCTCCTTGATTTTTTTATGGGATGATTCGCCCGTGAAGG
>JAAZXX010000034.1:9831-13974 GCA_014239995.1 Verrucomicrobiia bacterium | reverse complement strand
TTGATGAACTTGATAAAGTCTGTTCATTCTGCAGGGCACCTTCCTGCAGAATCCATCTGTCGTCCCGAGTCAAAACCTCGTTTGGATGAAAGCCTCCAAAGACTCCCAGGTTGAATGATGCTCAACCTTTTTCTAGCATGTATCGAATGAAAACCCGTATGACATGGAATTGCCTTGGCAGTTTCATTGCTTGTGTCTTTGCTGGGGATCTGGAGCTCAGATCCTCGCCCAGCAATGTGCTCTTCATCTCCGTTGACGACTTGGCTGACACTTTGGGCTGTTTGGATGACGTGATCGCAAAAACTCCAAATATGGATCGTTTGGCCGCTTCCGGTGTGGTTTTCACGCGCGCCTACAACCAAATACCGCTATGTAATCCCTCGCGTGCCTCGGTGATGACAGGACGCCGACCAGATGCAACGAAGGTATATGATTTGGATCAACATTTCCGCGAAACTTTGCCAAACGTTGTCACCATGCCCCAGGCCTTCATGCGAGCTGGTTGGTTGGCTGCCCGTGTTGGAAAGATTTATCATTACAATGTTCCTGCCGGTATCGGCACCAATGGGAATGACGACCCCCAGAGTTGGCAGCAGGTCTTTAATCCCAAGGGGCGTGACAAGGCTGAAGAACATCTTATTTTTAACGCTGAACCTCAGCGTAAGATCAGTGCCGCGTTAAGCTGGTTGGCTGCTGAGGGGGCGGATGAGGAGCAAACTGATGGGATGATTGCTTCTGCGGCCATACGCTACCTGGAGACCCATCGAGACGAGGCGTTTTTTCTGGCCACCGGATTCTTCCGGCCGCATACGCCCTATGTGGCACCTCAAAAGTATTTTGACCTGTATCCGCTTGATTTGATACGACTGCCTTATGCTCCCCTCGATGACCGTCAGGACATACCGGATGCCGCCTTTGCACACAATTGCCCTATCCCCGACTACGGATTGGATGCATTGACCCTCCGGAAAGCGATTCAAGCCTATTACGCTTGTGTTTCCTTTGTAGACGCCCAGATAGGAAGGATGTTGGATGCCTTGGTTCGCCTTGGTTTGGACAAGAATACCATCGTCGTTCTCTGGAGCGACCATGGGTATCATCTAGGCGAACATCAAGGGGTTTGGCAGAAGCGAACCCTTTTTGAAAAAGTGGCCAGGACCCCACTGATCATGCGCGTACCTGGTATGCAAGGTAATGGGATGCGCTGTCAACGGGTGGTGGAGTTTGTTGACATATATCCCACCCTGACCGACTTGGCCAAGATCCATGCTCCGGCATCTTTGGAAGGTCGCAGCCTCGTTCCCTTGCTTGAAGATCCGACTCGGGCTTGGGGTGGTCATGCCGTGACACAGATTTTACGACCTGCTGATAACCGATTAAGGGAACACGTGATGGGTGCCAGCGTCCGCACGGAGCGATGGCGTTATACCCAATGGGGTGAGCAGGGACATCATGGTATCGAGCTTTATGACTATCATGCTGATCCGGGTGAATTCCGGAACCTTGCCATAAAACCAAGCCAGGATATCAGGCTTCTGATCCAAGGTTTAAAAAAACTCCTCCTTCAAAAAGCCGCAACCACGACGCCCCAGACTCCTTTTCAGCCATCAAGGTTGTGATTTTGTTCGTTGCTCATTAGAATGTTAGCGGTCTGTGTGGCTCGTTTTCAGGGCTAGTAGAACCCAGGGTGTGTCATCTCAACTTTACCGGTTGTCGGCACAGAAAACCCATGACAAGCACATCATTCATGTTAATCTTGGTAGCTGAATCACCATGAAAAAGGCCATGAAACGATACTCTTTTCGTAAAATAGGCGGATGCATTATATTAGCACTGGGACTGTTATCTCTCCTGCAAACATCGACAACCATTGCCGCCACCGCACCTATCGTCTCGGATGTTGCCTGGCAGCCCCTCAAAGCGCAGGTGAAACGAATCCTTGAGGCGACCGATTATCTCGGAGTGCCATTCCAAGGGAAAGACAAGGCGGCACTCCGGTCTGCCATGGCGGCATCGGATCCCGAGTCCGGCGCAAGGCAAGTTCAGGAAATACTCGATCAACGCTGTCTCTATCTTGTCCAGATCAACCCGGAGATGCGCGTCAAGGTCGCACGAGGTCCTGCTGACGCTGAATTGGTACAGCACGGATGGACCCAGTTTTTGGTGAAAGTAAACAATCAGGCTGGAGTTACTGCGTCTCTCAAGGCGGAGAGTCTCAACGCGGGACGCTTGCACAATGCCCCGGCTGCTGCCATTCCAGATCTTTGGATGGAGATGCAGATGTACGATGCACAACCCATGACCAAGACCCTTTCCGGACTGGAATTGGAATACCGCTTGATTCAACTTTACAGCCGGGACGAAGGGAAAAGAGAGGCTCGTATGGCCTTCAACGTCGGACAGGGTAGCCAGGATCTCGGCTTTCGAAACGAGGTGGATATCCTTTTTCATTGTAGAGCGGCACCGGAGATTGAACTGGGCGTCAAGGATGAGTCAGGCAATCCCACCACGGGAATGTTTGAGATTCGAGATGCATTGGGGCGCGTCTACCCGTCTCAAGCCAAGCGGCTTGCACCCGATTTTTCCTTCCATCCTCAGATTTATCGAGCGGACGGTGAGATCCTGCGCCTTCCCGAGGGCACTTACACCTTCACCTTTGCTCGAGGTCCCGAGTCCATCCCAGTCAAACGTAATATCACAATCAACTCCAGTACGAGGCGGCTTGATTTTTCGGTCACGCGCTGGATCGATCCTTCCCTTTTTGGCTACTGGAGCGGAGACCATCACATCCACGCTGCAGGCTGCGCGCACTACACCGACCCAACCGAGGGAGTGCATGCTCCCGATATGCTTCGCCACATCATTGGGGAGGACTTGAAAGTAGGTGCAAACCTGACCTGGGGTCCGTGTTTTGATTATCAAAAGCAGTTTTTTACTGGCAAGAACGACAAGGTTTCTGTCTATCCCTACCTCCTGAGGTATGACGTTGAAGTTTCAGGTTTTGGATCACATCAATCCGGTCACCTTTGCCTCCTGAGGCTCAAGGAACAGATGTACCCGGGAGGTGACTCAAAGCATCATTGGCCCACTTTATGCCTGAATACGCTTCGATGGGGTAAGGCCCAGGGTGCATTGGTGGGTCCTGCGCATTCGGGTTGGGGACTTGAGGTAGCCAGTGCGGCGCTTCCCAACTATGAAATACCGCCGTTCAACGGGATTGGTGCGAATGAGTATATCGTCGACGTGACCCATGAAGTCCCCGGGCCCAGTGGTAAACTGGTGCCAGCTGTTGATTTTATCTCGACCGTGGACACGCCTTATGCGTGGGAACTCAATATATGGTATCACACTTTGAACGTTGGTTATCGGACCCGTATCAGCGGTGAAACGGATTTTCCCTGTATCTACGGCGAAAGGGTTGGCCTAGGACGCAGTTATGTGAAACTTGCTGGCCGACTTGATTACGAAGCCTGGTGTGAAGGTATTCGCCAGGGAAAAAACTATGTGAGTGACGGATACAGTCACCTGATGGACTTTCGGGTTGAAAATCGAGCCATGGGTGAAAGGGGAAGCGAATTAAAACTGGAGCAGGGCAAGGATGTGACTGTGAAGGTGCGGGTCGCGGCGCGACTCGATGAGGTGGCCATTCCCGGCTTGAGGGATCGTCCCTATCAGCAGAAACCTTATTGGCATATCGAGCGTGCCAGGGTCGGAGACTCTCGCATGGTGCCCGTTGAACTGGTCTTGAACGGTTACCCGGTTTCCGTGCAAAAGATCGTTGCAGATGGTCAAATACGGGAACTTGAGTTTCGTGTTCCCATCCAGTACAGCAGCTGGGTTGCTGTGCGCATCCTTCCGAGTGCACATACCAATCCCATTTTTGTCACTGTTGAAGATCAACCCATAAGGGCCAGTCGACGCAGTGCTGAATGGTGCTTGCAGGGAGTGGATCAGTGCTGGAAGAACAAGGAGCGTTTCATTGCTAAAGGAGAGATGGAGGACGCCTTGAATGCCTATGAGCATGCTCGAAAAACTTATCGAACACTCATCAAGGAATGTCGCGATCCGGGTCTTTGACAGTGCCAAGCCGGAAAACGACTGCAATTCGGAATTGTTCTCAAGGCAAAGCTGAACCAGCATCGG